>CAYYCE010000389.1:0-3738 GCA_964469635.1 uncultured Kineosporiaceae bacterium | reverse complement strand
GCGAGCACCGTACGCGGCGGAGTGGTCCCACCGACCGCATCCAGGCCCTCTTCGAGGCGTTGCGGACGGTGCCGACGACGCCGGTGCCCTTCCAACTGGATCCGCGCACCTACGAGGCGGCCTGCCTGGAGTACCGGCACACCCGGTGGAACGAGTTGCGCAGGACCGGACGCCGGTTCTGAGGTGTCGCCGGCCCCGGGTCGCGGCGTCGGCACGCGCCCCGATTCAGGGCAGGCGCCAGTCGATCGGCTCGGCGCCCGACTGGGTCAGCAGGTCGTTGGCCCGGCTGAACGGCCGGGAGCCGAAGAAGCCCCGGTCCGCCGACATCGGGCTGGGATGCGCGCTGGTGATCCGTGGTGTGTCGCCGAGCAACGGGGCCAGCGTCTGGGCGTCCCGACCCCACAGGATGGAGACCAGAGGGGTGCCGCGCCGCACGAGCGCCGCGATGGCGGCGTCCGTGACGTGTTCCCAGCCCCGCCCGCGGTGGGAGCCCGAGGCCCCCGGCGCGACCGTGAGCACCCTGTTCAGCAGCAGCACCCCGCGCTGGGTCCACGGCGTCAGGTCGCCGGTCGAGGGCGGGGCCACGCCGATGTCGTTCACCAGCTCGCGGAAGATGTTCTGCAGGCTCCGGGGGATCGGCCAGACGTCGGGGGCGACCGAGAAGGACAGTCCCACCGGGTGCCCGGGCGTCGGGTAGGGGTCCTGACCAACCACGAGGATCCGGACGTCGGCCAGCGGCTGGGTGAAGGCCCGCAGCACGTGCGGCCCCGACGGCAGATAGCCCCGGCCCGCGGCCAGCTCGGTGCGCAGGAAGTCGCCCAGGGCGGCGATCCGGTCCTCGACGGGCGCCAGGGCCTCGGCCCAGCCGGGCTCGACGAGTTCGCTCAGCGGACGGCGCGTCACGACCTCCGACTCTAGCCACCGCTGCTCCGCGCTGGTCCTTGGGGCGGCGGGGATCGTGAAGAACAGCCGCCCGGTCGAGGTGGAGGTGCCGATGCCCCGCTCGGGTGACTGTGGAGTCCACGCCCCGCCCCCGACCCGGCTGCTCTCGGGGAACCCGGCCTTCCCGGCGTGTCACGGACGTTCGTCGCGTCACGTCGTGTGCCAAGATGGCTTGCCGATGTGCCATTGGTGTGCCATATTGGCACCATGAATCTGACCCCGTACGTGAGCGACCTCGGACGCGAGTTCGCCACCCTTGCCGAAGCCGGCGGCGATCAGGCGCGTGCGCTCGTCGAGCGCCTGACCGGGTCGCTCGAGTCGGCGATCCGGATGACACTGCTGGACGCGCTGTCGGCCGCCGCCGACGAGATCACCCGGGAACTGGCTCCGGGCTCTGTGGAACTGCGCCTGCGAGGCCGCGACCCGAACTTCGTCGTGACCCCGCCATCCGCCGAGCCGCTCGAGCGCGCGGCCGGGGAGGCTGCGGCGTCGGCCGGCGGCGCGCCGGACAGCGATCTGCTGATCGCCGAGGACGGCCCCGCCGCCCGGATCAACGTACGCCTGCCCGAGCAGCTCAAGGCCGCGATCGAGGAGGCCGCGGCCAAGGAGGGGCGCTCGGTCAACGCCTGGCTCGCCCGGGCAGCAGCCGCCGCCCTGCAACGGCTCGATCACGATGAGCGTCCCGGACCGCGCAGCAACGGGAAGAGGACCAAGCAGGGCTTCACCGGCTGGGCGCGCTGACGGCACCGCACGCTTCTCTCGCACCGTTCCCGGCCCGCGGGGACGAGTCACCTACCCATGATGTGGGGGCAACCATGCCGAGATACGAGACGCCCGAACCGATTACCGTCACGCTCGAACTCGGCGTCGGCAACGTGCGGATCGCCGCGAGCGACCGCACCGACACCGTCGTCGAGGTCCGCCCGAGCGACGAAGCCGACGAGTCCGACGTGCAGGCCGCTGCGCAGGTCCGTGTCGAATACGCCAACGGCATGCTCCAGGTCACCGGTCCGAAGCGGGCTTTCGACTTCTCCCGCAAGACCAGGTCGGTCGAGGTTTTCATCGAACTGCCCGGCGGTTCCCGGCTGTCCGCTCACCTGCAGATGGGCGACCTGCGCTGTGCCGGCCGGCTCGGGCAGTGCCGGCTCAAGACCACAGGCAACGTCTGGCTCGAACGAACCGGCCCGCTGCGCCTGCGCACGGGGGCCGGTCACGTCACCGCCGATGGCATCACGGGCAACGCCGAGATCTCCACCGGCTTCGGCAAGATCCAGATCGGCGAGGTCGAGGGCACCGCGGTGGTCAAGAACTCCAACGGCGACACCACGATCGACGTGGTGACCGGCGACCTGCGGGTGCGCAACGCCAACGGCGACATCGACGTCGAGCGAGCCGGCGTCGGCGTCGACGCGAAGACGTCCAACGGCAGCATCCGCCTCGGCGAGGTGGCCCGCGGCTCGGTCGCGGTCGGGACCGCCGCGGGCGACCTGGACATCGGCATCGCCGAGGGCACCGCCGCCTGGCTCGAGGTGAGCACCGGATTCGGGCACGTTCGCAACCTGCTGGAAAACGCCACCCGGCCCGACGAGGCCGACGAGACCGTCGAGGTGCGCGGCCGCACCTCCTGCGGCGACATCACCATCCGCCGCTCCTGATCCACTCCTGGCCCCGGAGAGGGCAGACCATGACATCAGGCAGTCCCGCCGCGTCGAACGGAACCCCGATCCGGGTAGTCGTCGGGGAAGACCCTGCGGAGATCGCCGAGGAAGAGAGGGCAGTCCGATGACGACACGGCACGCAATCCATGTGCAGGGCCTGGAGAAGTCGTACAAGAGGCTGCGGGTGTTGCGCGGGGTGGACTTCGACGTGGAGCGGGGGAGCATCCTGGCCCTTCTCGGCTCAAACGGGGCGGGCAAGACAACGGTCGTGAAGATCCTGTCCACGCTGCTCAGGGCCGACGCGGGAACGGCCAGCGTGAACGGCTTCGATGTCGCCACGCAGGCCGCGGACGTGCGGGAGTCCATCAGCCTCACCGGGCAGTTCGCTGCCGTGGACGAAATCCTCAGCGGGCGGGAGAATCTCGTGCTGGTCGCCCGGTTGCGGCACCTGAAGGACCCGGGCACGATCGCGGATGACCTGCTCGCGCGTTTCTCGCTGACCGACGCGGCTTCGCGGAAGGTGTCGACGTATTCGGGTGGCATGGGCCGCCGCCTGGACGTCGCGATGAGCCTGATCGGGAATCCGCCGGTCATCTTCCTCGACGAGCCGACGGCCGGGCTCGACCCGCAGGCGCGTATGGAGGTCTGGCAGGCCGTCAAGGAACTCGCCGGGCACGGCACGACGGTGCTGCTCACCACGCAGCATCTGGAGGAGGCCGAACAACTCGCCGACCGGATCGCGATCCTCCACCAGGGTCGGATCATCGTCAACGGCACCCTCGCCGAGCTCAAGCGACTGCTCCCGCCCGCCAAGGTCGAATACGTCGAGAGGCAGCCGACCCTCGAGGACGTCTTCTTCGCCCTCGTCGGTGACCACGCCGAGGACGGCGACGCCGGCATCGACCGCAGCGTCGGCCCGGAGGAGTGAGAACCCATGATGCCCAAGCATTTCTTCGGCGACACCGCCGTCCTGCTGGGACGATCCCTGCGCCACGTCACGCGCAGCCTGGACACCATCGTCACGACCGCGATCATGCCGATCGCCTTCATGCTGCTGTTCGTCTTCGTGCTCGGCGGGGCCATCGACACCGGATCGGGGGCGGGGGAGGGCGGCTACGTCGGCTACCTCCTGCCGGGC
>CAYYCE010000388.1:0-3749 GCA_964469635.1 uncultured Kineosporiaceae bacterium | reverse complement strand
CTCGACCGCCGGCGCTGTCGCGGCTCCGCGCGAGCACACGCTTGCAGCTCTGTCCCGACCCTGACCCCGGACCTGCAGCACAAGGACGGAGACGGCGATGACGACCGTCAGTGACACGGACGCGGCGATGGTCCTCCCCGGTGGTCTGCCATCACGACGGGCCGACAGCGGCGTTGAGGTGGCCGCCCCTCGAGCACGTCCATGGTCGAGATCATGGTCGCCTGTGGTTCGCCGAGCTGACCGACGCGGACCGGGTCTCGGTGAAGCCGCACGCCTCGCCGGTGCTGCACGCGATCAACTACCTCCTCGGTGACCTCGTCGAGCCGTACCTGCCGACGCTGCGCGCCAGGGCCGTCAAGGAAACCACTCCTCGCCCATGTTCAGTCGGGCATCCGAGGGGGAGTGCCGTGTAAACCCCCCGAGCGGGTGACCACAGTCCCACCTTCATCTCGATGCGGTGCGCCAGCGGCGGCGGTGACGAGGCCAGGTGAGTAGCCGGCGAGGAGGGCGTCGGTCTGTGTGGCGGCGACCCGTCTGGCCAGGCCGTGCGATAGCTCGGGGGTGGCGACCCACAGCGCGGCGATGCCGTGAACGGCCGCCCACAGGCCGACGGCGACGATGAGGGGGTCGGCGGGGCGAGTCGGCCGGCCGCGATGGCCGCGGTCACGTCGGCGGTCAGGTCCGTCAGGTCCTGACCGGGGTCGCTGACGTTGGCGGGGGGTTGGCCGGGGACGGGGCGGTCAAGGAACAGCACCCGGAACAGGGACGGCCGGGCGAGAGCGAAGTCGAGGTAGGCCCGGCCGCGGCGGCGGATCCGGTCGATCGGGTCCGTGGCCTGGTCGGTGGCGTTTGACTGGCTGCGGCGGAATCGGGCGAACCCTTCGGCGCTGGCCTCGCGCAACAGGAGCTCACGGGCCGGCCAGTAGTGGTCTGGTCGCCGTGTGGCACACCGCCTTCAACTTCACATCGGCAACCCCCGCGGCCGAAGGCACGATCGCTGCGATCACCTCCACCGCGGTCATGGTCGCGGCCGTCGCGATCATGGTCGCCGACCGGCGGCGCCACCATACGGCCGCTCGCGATGCGCAGGCACGCACCGATGCGGAAGCACGGACATGATCAGCCCGACCAAGCAGCGGTCCAGCGTCCGCGTCGCCGGCGGCGTCACCGCCGCCGTGGGCTTCCTGGGGATCGCGGCGTTCCAGGCCGACGTTGGCCCTCGGGGCCCCCTTCGGCAAGGCCGCCTGGGGCGGGAGCTCGGCGGACCTACCAGCTGGGCTCGGCGTGGCCAGCGGGATCGCCGTGGTGGTGTGGCTGCTCGCCGCCGCCATCGTCGCCCAGCGCAGCGGACCGGCGCACATCCGGCTGCGGACCACCCGGCTCGGCGGGGCCTTCAAATGCGGGCGAGGTGCACCTGGCCAGGCACGAGGCGATTTGCGAAGATCGACATCAACCTGAGGCGGGTGCACCCCTTCCGTGCAACGTACTTCATGGGCCCTGGGGCTGGAACTGGTCGGCGACGACGAGCGGTGCGTGGCGCTGGCTGGGCTGTTGCCGGTGCGGTTGCTGGCCGAACGGGCCGGGCTGAGGGCCGGGGTCTCGGCGGCGATGCGCCGCCCGGGGTACGACCCGGACTACGACCGGGGCCAGGTCCTGGTCGACCTGGGCCTGGTCCAGCCGGCCGGCGGGCAGGCGATCGGGGACTACCAGGCTCTTGCGCACCTGGAGAAAGGTGATCGGCCCGGTGCCCTCGACCCCCACGGTCTGGCAGTCCCTGGACGAGGCCGACGGGCTGGCCGTGGCGCGGATCCATCGGGCGGTGTGCCGCTTCCGGCGGCTGTGGTGGGGCATCCTGGCAGCCCGACCCGGAGGGTTCCCCTGGCTGAGGGTCGCCGGCCGGGAGCTGACCGGCATCACGGTCATCGACCTGGACGCCTCCGTCGTGAAGGTGACCAGCGACAAGAAGGAGAACAAGGAGCGCAGTACCGGAGGGTGGAACCCGGCGCCCCCGACGCGACAGTCGGACCCGACCCTGCACACCGAACGGAACCCATGATCAAAAAGCCTGACTCGCCGACCAAGGAGCCGCCCCTGCCACACCCATGAGAGGTTCAGGCCACAGCCGGGAGCCGAAATGAAGCTCACCGTTCGCGGGCTGGCGTTGTGCAACGGCACTGCAGATGATGTCGAACTGTTCCTGCACGCTTCGCGGTGGATCGCTCGGCGGGAGGTCAATCACGAGACCCCGTCTGGGCAGGCCGACAACGGCTGCACGGTCACCAGCCGTCAGCTCATGCGCGCGTTTCGTCTACGGGCTGCGCAGCGACCGACGTCCAACGCCTCGGGCAGCTTCTGCTCGTCGAGAATTGAGGATGGACCACTGGGCCCGCCGGCGGTATCTGGGAGTGGCAGGTTGGTGTCAGCCGGGATGTTCGCCCGTAACCCGAGGAGATCCGCGATCCTCCAAGTCAGTCCGTAGCGGCCGATCTCATCCAGAGGGTTCCGGTTCAAATCCCGGCGCACTCGCGACCCGTCCGCTGGTGCTTGTTGCCGGCGACGACGGGTATGCATGCCCGGGTTGGGGCCGTCGAAGCCTGCTGTGCTGGAAGCTTCACCAGATGAGTCGCGGTGTCAGCTGCGGGTCGCTGGTTCGTCCATGGTTGATTGGGACTGCCCGGCGAGAAAGGCCTTGACCTCGGCTCGGCTGCGCTCGGCCTGACCGAGCTGCAGGTGGCCGCCGGATGCCAGGGTGACCAGCGTCGCGTGCGGGATGCGCTTGGCGGCCGCCGCCGCCGAGGCGTACGGCGTCAACGGATCGTCCTGGGTGTGGAGAATCAGGGTGGGGACCCGCAGCGATTCCCATGGGTAGCCCGACACCTCGGGGTTGGACACGTAGGCGTCGAAGACCGCCCCGTCGCGCCGCGGCGCCACGGGGAAGATGCTGTTGAGCATCTCTTCGATCACCCGGGCGTCGTCCGTGGTGCGCGGGAAACCGCCCGGGATGCCCATCAGCCTTCTGAAGGCCGGGCGTGCCAGGGTCTTGAGCGTCCACATCATCGGGTCGGAGTAGAAGGCCTTCGCCCACGCAGGTGGGGCATCGGCGGTCGTACTGCTGGGAAAGTTGCCGGAGCTGAAGATCAGATGATCCACGCGATCCGGGTGTCGCAGAGCCAGCTGGGCGCCAGCGCTGGTGCCGGCCGAGATCGCGATCACGTCCACCGACTCGAGCTGCAGTCGGTCGAGCAGCGCGACGAACGCGTCGGCCTGGTCGGCGGCGGTCGCCGAGGCGGGTAGCGCAGAGCCCAGGTAGCCGAACCGCGACGGGGCGATGACTCGTCGGTCGTCCAGAAGGTCGCGAACCGAGAGGAGGCCGCCGTCGCAGCCGTGGAAGATTCCGTGGCTCACCAGCAACGGTCGGCCGGCGCCGCGCTCGGCGTACTCCATTGGTCCGTAGGGTGAGTCGATGACCCGACGGTCGACAGCGCGCAGCCGGGCTCCGGCCTCGGCGATGTCGTGGCGATAACGCCGGACCATTCCACCGGTCCCTGCCAGAGCTCCCGTCAACGCCAGTGAGATCGAGACGCGTCCTTGGTGTCTCATCGCTCCTCCTCAACAAGTAGCCGGCGACTCAGGTCGGCGCCGCCATCAGCTGCGCGGGCTGAGGAGCCGTGACTGTCGGGGGGCATGCCCGCCTCGACGATGGCTGTCTCCAGTCTCGGCGACGGCGTAGCCGGGCTCCATGGGTGATA
>CAYYCE010000387.1:0-3755 GCA_964469635.1 uncultured Kineosporiaceae bacterium | reverse complement strand
GCGGGACCGACATCATGCTGGGCGGCAACGCCGAGTTCCTCGCGGTCTCCTCGCTGAGCGAGCTCGGGCTCGAACCGGCCGAGTCGCCGGAGGAGTACGAGGCCGCCTGGCCCGAGGCGCTTGAACACGCTCAGGCCAGCGTGGCGAAGACCCACGACGAGGTCGTGGACCTCGGCGGGCTCTACGTGCTCGGCACCGAGCGGCACGAGTCGCGCCGCATCGACAACCAGTTGCGCGGCCGTTCGGGCCGCCAGGGCGACCCGGGGGAGAGCAGGTTCTACCTGTCGCTGACCGACGATCTGATGCGGCTGTTCAACTCGGGCATGGTCGAGTCGTTCCTGAACGCCGCGAAGATCCCCGAGGACGTGCCGATCGAGCACAAGATGGTCACCCGGTCGATCGCCAGCGCCCAGAGCCAGGTGGAGTCGCGCAACTTCGAGATCCGCAAGAACGTGCTCAAGTACGACGATGTCCTCAACCGTCAGCGCGAGGTGATCTACGGCGAGCGCCGCAAGGTGCTCGAGGGCGCCGACCTGCATGAACAGGTGCGGCACTTCGTGGGCGACGTGGTGGCCGGATACGTGGCGGCCGAGGCCGGCGAGGGTGCCGCCGGCGAGTGGGATCTGGACCGGCTGTGGACGGCGCTGCGGACCCTCTACCCCGTCGGTATCTCGGTGGAGGACGTGCTGGCCGAGGCCGGCGGCCTCGACGGCGTGAGCCAGGAGATGCTGGTGCGGGAGCTGACGGCCGACGCGGGGATCGCCTACGAGCGGCGCGAGGAGATGCTCGGCGAGGAAGTGATGCGCGAGCTGGAGCGGCGGGTCGTGCTCTCGGTGCTGGACCGCAAGTGGCGCGAGCATCTCTACGAGATGGACTACCTCCAGGAGGGCATCGGGCTGCGGGCCATGGCCCAGCGCGACCCGCTGGTGGAGTACCAGCGCGAGGGCTTCCAGCTGTTCCAGGCCATGACCGAGGCCATCAGGGAGGAGTCGGTCGGGTACCTGTTCAACCTCGAGGTCGAGGTGCAGCCCGAGCCCGAGGTGGGAGCCCCCGACGAACCCGGCGGCGTCCTGGTCGCCAAGGGCCTGGTGACCCCGCAGCGCTCCGCTCAGCTGCGCTACAGCGCCCCGGCCGAGGACGGGGGCGTCGAGGTGCGCGGCGGGTCGGGGGAGGCCGCGGCGGCGCCCGACCCACAGGACGGCGGCGGCAACCGTGCCGCGCGCCGCGCCCGCAAGCGCCGCCGCTGAGGCGCTCAGCGGCCGAGTTCCAGAGCGGTCACCCGCCACCGCCCCTGACGTCCCTCCAGCCGGACGGCGACCGCGCGGATCCGCCCGCGGTCGGCGACCACGGCGCTGGCCTCCACCACCGCGTCGCGGGGAGAGGACACCCGGATCGTGCGGACCCTCACCCGGGCCGTCGGGCGCGGGCCCCGGCTGGAGTGCGTCGCGAGGCGGTGGCGCCGGCTCAGCGTCTCGTGGACCTCCTCGTCGACCCACCGCAGCACCTGGCCCGGGGGTCGGTACCCGGCGGCCACCTCCACGGCCGCCTGGACGAACCGGGCGACCCATCGCCGCGGGTCGGGCAACCCGGCCGGAGCGGCGGCGGGCGGCGGCTGTGACCATTCGAGTGCGAGCGCGGCCTGGCCGGGCAGCGCGGCCGGTTCCCGCGGACGGGTGAGCCGCAGCGCCGGCCGCGGCTCGGTGGCCGGCACCGGGAGCAGCCGCAGCATCGCGGACGTCGACTCGGTCATGGCGGTCCCTCCGGGGACGATCGGTCGGGGTGTTCCACTGCCGATGAAGGCGGTCGAGCCCGTCACGTTGTGACAGCGGTCCGTGGAAGTCGGCCCGAGCGGGCATGCTGGCGGGGTGCGAAACAGCGACCTGAACGCTCTGGTGATCGACTGGGGCGGCGTCCTCACCCCTGCCCTGGACCAGACCATGCGGGCCTGGGCGGCGGCCGACGAGGTGGACTTCGACCACTTCCGGGACGTCATGCGCGGCTGGGGCGCCTCCGACTCCTCGCCGGCCCACCTGCTCGAGCGCGGCGAGCTGCCTCCCGCCCAGTTCGAGCGGCTGCTCGCCGACGCGCTGTCCGCCCGGGGCAGCCGGGTCCCGGCCGACGGTCTGCTGACCCGGCTGCTGGCCGGGACGGCCGATCTGGACCAGATGATGATCGAGGTGATCCGTCGGGTCCGCCGGGCGGGGCTGCGTACCGCCCTGCTGTCCAACAGCTGGGGTGAGAACTATCCGGATGCGTTGTGGGACGACCTGTTCGACGTCGTGGTCATCTCCGGCCGGGTCGGCATGCGCAAACCCGAGGAGGCGATCTTCGAGCACACCGCCCGCAACCTGGGGGTGCCGGTCCGGCAGTGCGTGCTGGTCGACGACATGAGCGGCAACGTCGAGGGCGCGGCCGCTCTCGGGATGGCCGTGGTGCACCACCGCAGCGCCGAGGGGACCGTCACCGAGCTCGAGCGCCTGCTCGACCTCCCCCTGCGCTGAGCGGAGCCGTATGCTCTTCTCCGGTGCCGGCGACGTGCGGGAGGAGGGCGGCGTGGCGGATCGGCTGTCGCCGCTCGACGTCTCGTTCCTCTACCTCGAGGAACCCACGACGGCGATGCACGTCGGCTCGGTCATGATCTTCGATCAACCGGCGGAGGGCCTGGACTACGCGGGGCTCGTCGCCCACGTGGAGTCCAGGATCGCCTTCGTCCCGCGCTACCGACAGCGGGTCCGCTGGGTTCCGGGGCGGTTGGCCAACCCGGTGTGGGTGGACCACGAGAACTTCGACATCGCCGACCACATCCGCCGGGTGGTGCTACCCGCCCCCGGCGGCCGGGCGCAGCTCGAGGAGCTCGTCGCCCGGATCCAGGCCCGGCAACTGGACCGCCGACGTCCGCTGTGGGAGATGGCGGTGGTCGAGGGGCTGGTCGACGGCCGGTTCGCGGTGGTGACCAAGGTGCACCAGGCGCTCGTGGACGGCGTCCATGCGGTCGATCTGGGGCAGGTGGTGCTGGACGATGAGCCGAAGGTCCGCGAGCACCCGGCCCAGACGTGGCACCCGGCGTCGGAGCCGAGTCTGGGGGAGCTGGTCGCCGGGGCGCTGGCCGACTCCCTGCGCCGTCCGACCCACCTGGTCGACACGGCCCGGGCCGGGCTGGGAGACATCAGGTCGATGGCCGCGAAGGTGGCCGAGGCGGCCGGCGGTCTCAGCCTCGCGGCCCGCTCCGCCGCCAAACCGCCGCAGCGAAGCCCCCTCAACCGCGACATCTCCGAGTACCGCAGGTTCCTCATGGTGGACACCCACCTGGATGACTACCGGCTGATCCGCAATCGGCTGACCCCGCGCGATTCCCGTGCCGGGCTCGCGGCGACCGTGAACGACGTGATGCTCGCCGTTGTCGGGGGGGCGCTGCGCGCGTGGTTGCTGGCCCGCGGCGAGCCGGTGCCGCCCACGAGCGTCGTCCGTGCCCTGGTCCCGTTCAGCGTCCGGGTGGACGATGTGGCGCACGCGGGCGCGATCGGCAGCCGGGTGTCCTCGCTGCTGATCGATCTGCCGACCGGGGAGGCCAGCCCGCTGATGCGGCTGCACCAGGTCGCCTACCAGTCCCGGGCCCACCGCGAGGCGGGCCAGGCGGTGGACGCCCAGACCATCGCCGGCATCGCCGGTTTCGCCCCGCCCCCCCAGCACACCCTCGGCGCCCCCGTGGCCCGCGGCCTGTCCCGGCACATGTTCAATCTCGGCGTGACCAACGT
>CAYYCE010000386.1:0-3759 GCA_964469635.1 uncultured Kineosporiaceae bacterium | reverse complement strand
CATCGACGCCGTCAACGACGCCGGGTTGTTCGGCTTCCTCACCACGCCGTGCGCGCCGGAGGCACTGGGCAAGGCGTTGGATCGGGCCCTGGACCAGCACGCCCTGGTCATGGCCGAACGCGACCTGCTCGAGCGCACTGTGCGCGGCGCCGTCGACATGCTCACCGAGCTGGTGGCCAGCTCGAGCCCGTTGGCCTTCGCCCGCACGACCAGGATCAAGGAGCTCGCCGAGGCGATCTCGCCCGCGCTGGGGCTGGACCGGGAGTGGGAGCTGCCGCTGGCGTCCCGGCTCTCCCAGGTCGGCTGCCTGGCCGTGCCGATCGAGGTGTTGGGGCGCGTCTACAGCGGGACCCAGATGACCGACGAGGATCGGGCGCTGTACGCCGGCCACCGTGGCGCCGCCCAGGCGATGTTGGAACGCATCCCGAGGCTCGAGGAGGTCGCCCGGTGGGTCGGTGGCCAGCCGCTGGTCGTCGGCGAGGCACCCCCGCCCGAGGCCGGTGCGGCCCAATCGGTCTTCTGCGCGGTGGTCGCCATGGTCACCGCCTACGAGGCCACCGACGACGCCGCGGCCGCGTTCTCGGCGTTGAAGCACTCGGGGCACTACGGTTCCGAGGTGCTGGCGGCCATCAACCACAACCGAGACGTGCTGACGCGCAGCGCCGGGGTGTTGCGCAACGTGACGGTGGCCGAACTGCGCGAGGGCATGGAGCTCGTCATGGATGTGGTCACCGGGACCGGGATGACCCTGGTGCGCAAGGGCGAACCGATGACCGAGACCCTGGTGGTCCGGCTGCGCAACTTCTCTGAGACCGTGGGCATCGTGGAGCCGATCCAGGTGATCGACTACTGGCGGTCCGAGGGCTGAGGGCCCGCCACCGTCCGAACGGGCGTCCTCGCCCGACCGCGTAGGCTTGGCCGGTGACTCCCGCCGAGCTCGCCGACGCCATCCGCTCCTGCCTGGCCGCCTCCGTCGCGGCGGGCGAGCTCGCCGTCGCCGTCCCCGACCAGGTGCGCGTCGAGCGTCCCAAGCAGCGCGAACACGGCGACTGGGCCACCAACCTCGCGTTGCAACTGGCCGGTCAGGCCGGCCGGCCGCCGCGTGAGGTCGCCGCGGTGCTGGCCACCCGCCTCGGCGAGGTGGCCGGGATCAAGAGCGTGGACGTCGCCGGGCCGGGGTTCCTGAACGTCGTCCTGGACGCCGCCGCGGCCGGTGAACTGGCCCGCAGCATCGTGGAGGCCGGTCCCGGCTACGGCCGCAGCGACGTCCTCGCCGGGCACGTGGTGAACCTCGAGTTCGTCTCGGCCAACCCCACCGGTCCGCTGCACATCGGGCACACCCGCTGGGCGGCCCTGGGCGATGCCATCGGCCGGTTGCTGGTCGCCGCAGGCGCCCGGGTCGCCCGCGAGTACTACGTCAACGACGCGGGCGCGCAGATGGAGCGGTTCGGGGCCTCGGTGCTCGCCCGGGTCCGGGGCACGCCGGTGCCTGAGGGGGGCTACCGGGGCGAGTACGTCACCGCCCTCGCCGAGCAGGTGCGCGTGCTGCGGCCGGAGGTCGACACGATGCCGGACGACGAGGCGCTCGAGGTGTGCCTGGAGGAGGGCTACCGGCTGCAGCTGGCGGAGATCCAGCAGACCCTGACGGACTTCGGCGTCCACTTCGACGTCTGGTTCAGCGAGCGCACACTGCATGCCTCCGGCGCCGTGGAGTCGGCCATCGCCCGGCTGCGCGAACAGGGCCACGTCGAGGAGAGGGATGGCGCGACCTGGCTGCGCACAACGGATTTCGGTGACGACAAGGACCGGGTGCTGGTCAAGGCCGACGGCGAGAAGACCTACTTCGCCTCGGACGCCGCGTACTACCTGTCCAAGAAGGACCGCGGGTTCGGCGAGAAGGTCTATCTGCTCGGAGCCGACCACCACGGTTACGTCCGCCGGCTCGAGGCGATCGCGGCCTGCGCCGGCGACGACCCGAGGAAGGCCATCGAGGTGCTCATCGGCCAAATGGTCAGCGTGGGCGGTGCCCGGCTCAGCAAACGGGCGGGCAACATCATCGAGCTGCGTGACCTGATCGCCTGGCTGGGCACGGATGCGGTGCGGTACAGCCTGTCCCGCTACCCGGCGGACTCGCCGCTGACCCTGGACGGGGAGGTGCTGCAGCGCAGAACGAACGACAACCCGGTGTTCTACGTGCAGTACGCCCACGCCCGGCTCGCCGGCATCGCCCGCAACGCGTTCGAGGCGGGCGTGCGCCGGGAGGACGGCTTCGACCCCGCCCTGCTGGACCACGGGACGGACACCGCGCTGCTGGCGGCCCTGGCCGAGCATCCGCGGATCGTCGCCCAGGCGGCGCAGCTGCGCGAACCCCACCGGGTGGCGCGTTACCTGGAGGAGCTTGCCGGGCACTTCCACCGCTGGTACGACGCCACCCGGGTCACCCCGCGTGCCGAGGAGCCGGTCACCGACGCCCACCGCGCGCGGCTCTGGCTGGCCGAGGCCACGCGGACCGTGCTGGCCAACGGCCTGGATCTGCTGGGCGTCGGCGCCCCCGACCGAATGTGACATCCGTTCAGCCCATGATCGTCGTGACGTCGCCGATCCGACCCTGGCCGGGGGCGATCAGCGATCTGACGGTGATCTTCGAACCGGACGACCGCAGGAGAAGACTGACCGATGAGTGCACACGAGGCCGGGGCATTGCACGCGCCGGGCTACGGCGGAGTGGCCGTCGTGCCCGCCTGGCTGCGCCCGCCTGCCGACGTGAACGAGGTACTGCCCGCGCTGTGGTCGCGGACCACCCACCGCGCCGCCGGCGCCCTCGAGGTGGGCGGTGTCGGCGTCGATCGGCTGGCAGCCGAGTTCGGTACTCCCGCCTACATCCTTGACGAGGAGGATTTCCGTTGGCGCGCAACGACCTTTCGTGATGCCTTCGCCGACGCATTCGGCTCCTCCGGAGGAGGCGTCTACTACGCGGGCAAGGCCTTCCTGTGCACCGAGGTCGCTCGCTGGATCGCCTCGGACGGGTTGAACCTCGACGTCTGCACCGGCGGCGAGCTGGCGGTGGCGCTGCGGGCCGGACTCGACGCGGGGCGGATCGCTCTGCACGGCAACAACAAGAGCGACGCCGAGATCGAACGTGCACTGGTCGCCGGGGTGGGCCGGATCGTGCTCGACAGCCTCGAGGAGATCGAGCGGGTCGCGGACCGCGCGGCGCGATTGAACGTGACCGCGTCCGTGATGCTGCGGGTCACCGTGGGCGTCGAGGCCCACACCCACGAGTACATCGCCACCGCCCACGAGGACCAGAAGTTCGGGCTGTCGCTGACCGAAGGGGTGGCCGCCGAGGCGGCACGCCGGGTGATGGCCCGCCCCGAGCTGCGGCTGCTGGGCCTGCACAGCCACATCGGCTCGCAGATCTTCGACACCGAGGGCTTCGAGGTCGCCGCGCGGCGGCTGATCGGGCTGCACGCCCAGCTCTGCCGCGAATACGGCGTCGACCTGCCGGAACTCGACCTGGGTGGTGGGTTCGGCATCGCCTACACGAGCGAACACGACCCCGCCGAGCCGGCGGTGCTCGCCAAGCAGCTCGCCGCGATCGTCGGCCGCGAGTGCGACAGCCGCGGCGTCGCCGTCCCGGCGGTCTCGGTGGAACCGGGCCGCGCGATCGCCGGACCGTCCACGTTCACCCTCTACCGGGTGGGTGCCACCAAGGACGTGCCGCTGTTGTATGCCCTGTATTTCCTGTGTATTCCGCTG
>CAYYCE010000385.1:0-3763 GCA_964469635.1 uncultured Kineosporiaceae bacterium | reverse complement strand
CAGCCAGAGCCACAACTGGTACTGACACAACTGGTACTGAGCCGGGTCGGGTCGGGCACTCGCGTCGTCCATTCTGGCGTTACCGTTCTGTGATCTAACCGATATTTGTCGACTCTCGGTGACATCCGCGACCTGATCCCCGGTATTCGACTACTCACAGTGGTCGGCCATTGGACTTTGACACCTCGGGTTGTCACCGTTGGCGATGTCAACGCCGACAGTGCCCTGCGTCCGAGCGAGGTGCCGTGGCCCGGTCGGTGATCGAATCCGGCCCGGATGCCGCCGCCGCTCGGGGCGCCCGCCCAGCCCGCGCCGTCCCGTGCGGGTCCGAGAGGTGAAACCCTCGTGTCCGCACCCCGTTCGGGGTTCGTCCCTGCCCTGGCCCGGTTCCGCCGGGTCGCCGTCCCCGCCGTCGTCCCCGTCGTCGTCCTGGGGGCCGTCGTGGCGGCCACCGCCGTGGCCAGCGGCGCCGCCGAACTGCCGGGTTCGCGGTGGGCCGATTCGGTGGTCGCCGAGCCGTTGGCGGACTCGCTGGCCCTCGACGCCTCGCCGCAGGGCACGGCCCAGGCCTCGAACGCGCTGCTCCTGCCGGCTGACCGCGACAACGCCGCCCGATCTGCCGCGCTGCGGGCCGAGGAGATCCCCGTCGCCGCGGCCCGTGAGGCCGCCCAGGCCGCCGAGCGGGCCGCCGCCGCCCGGGCCGAGGCGGCCGGGCGGGTCAGCCGGGCCGTGGCCAGGAACGTGGCCAGGAAAGCGGTCAGCGATCCCCGCTCGGTCGCCCGGGCGATGGTCGCCCAGCGCGGCTGGTCCGACTCCCAGTTCACCTGCCTGGACAGTCTGTGGGCCAAGGAGAGCCGGTGGCGCTGGAATGCCTCGAACCCCTCCTCGGGGGCCTACGGGATTCCCCAGGCGTTGCCGGGGTCGAAGATGGCCGGCGCCGGCTCCGACTGGCGCACCAATCCGGCCACCCAGATCGAATGGGGGCTGGGCTACATCGCCGACCGGTACGGCACCCCCTGCAGCGCCTGGGCGCACAGCCAGAGCCACAACTGGTACTGACACAACTGGTACTGAGCCGGGTCGGGTCGGCCGGCGCAGCCCGACCCGCCCGCCCGGACGCTGAGATTCAGACCGTCGTCGGGCGGCACCTTGCCAGGTAGATCGCGTACCGGAACCGACGACCGTCCCGTTCGACGTCCAGCAGTTCCTCGCGGCAGGGGCCGCATGCCCGTTCCAGCCGCTCGCCCAACTCGGCCGACGGATCGGCGGACCACACCGCCAGCACCCCGCCCGGTCTCAGCCTGGCGGCCGCGGCCGCCAGGAACGGCTCGGTGTACAGCCCGGCGTTGCGCTCGTGCACCAGGAAGCCGGGACCGTTGTCGACGTCCAGCAGAACCGCGTCCACGGCCCGCGGCGGCAGCGCCGGGATCGCCTCGGCGACATCGGCCACGCTGACCTCCACCCGCTCGTCCGCCAGCAGTCCGGACGCCGACGGGACCAACCCCCGGCGCACCCAGGCCACCAGGACCTCGTGCAACTCGATCACCCGCAGACGGCGCACGCGGGGATCGGCCAGCACCGCCCGGCAGGTGAAGCCCAGCCCCAGCCCGCCCACCACGACGTCCAGATCACGGTCGGGGAGCGCGGCGAGTGCGAGCGCGGCCAGCGCCTCCTCGGTCGCGGTGTGGGCGCTGTCCATCGCGAACACGCCGTCCACCACCAGTTCGATCACCTCCCCGCGCCGACGCAGCGCCAACTCGCCGGCCGGGCCCCGGTGTCGGGCCAGCGGGCGCGCGGCATCCGCGGTCATGTCCGCCCGTCGGCCCCGGCGGGGCTGGGATCAAGGTCGCCCGCCCAGTCGAGCAGTTGTACCCGCCCCTCGGCGAGCCGGTAGTCGGCGCCGGCGATCGCGCATCGGCCGTCGGCCAGGCGCTCGGCGATGGCCACGGACCGTTCCGCGATCAGGTGCACGGTGTGTCGCACGTGCTCCTCCATCACCTCCATCGCGTCGACCTCGGCCATCGGCCGCCCGCCCTGCCGCGTGGTGACCATGGACGACGTGAGCCGCTCGACGATCTCGCGGAGGTAGCCGCGCGGCATGCTGCCGTCGGTGTGGGCCTGCATCGCGGCACCGATGGCGCCGCAGCTGTCGTGGCCGAGCACCACGACCAACGGGATCCCGAGGACGACGACACCGAACTCGAGCGAGCCGAGCACACTGGCGTCCACGACGTGCCCTGCGGTGCGCACCACGGCCAGGTCGCCGAGCCCGCGGTCGAAGATGATCTCGGCGGCGACGCGGGAGTCCATGCAGCCGAACACGATGGCGAACGGGGTCTGTTGGGCGGCGGCGGTCTGGGCCCGCCGCACCAGGTCCTGGTTCGGGTGCTCGGGCCGGCCAGCGACGAATCGTTCGTTGCCCGCGGCCAGCGCCAGCCACGCCTGTCGCGGCGTGAGGTCCGTTGCAGATTCGACCGCCATGCGCGCCATCTTGGCCTACCCGAGGAGGCACCGCCTCGCCCGGCGGCGCGTCGTGGCGCACAGCCGCCGCCCCTACACTGCCTCGGGTGACGGCGTCCATCGGGGTACCGCAACGTCTCGAACGCAGCAGTCGTACATGGCGACCCCGGGTTCCGCCCCTGGCGGCCTGGGCGGTCCGACTCGCCGCCGTGATCGCCGTCCTGGACATCCTCGAACCGTCCGGGAGACCCCACTTCAGCTCGCGCACGCTGGGCGCCGCCGCCGACGGCGTGATCTTCGCGGCCGGGATGTGCGCCGCCGCGGCGATGGTCGTGCTGGCCAACGGCCTGCGGCGACGCAAGCGACGGGCCTGGGCCCTCACCCTGGCGGCCGCGGGGATCGGCGCCCTCGGTCACCTGCGGGCCGAGCGGTGGACCGTCGTCGTCGTCAACCTCGCCGTGATCGCGTTGCTGGTGTGGACCCGTCGCGATTTCACCGCCCGGTCGGAGCGCACCGGACGACGCAAGGCGGTGCGGGTGCTGCTGGTCATGGGCACGTTCAGCCTGGCGGCGGGCCTGCTGCTGACCACCCGAACGGCGCCGGGGTCGACCTGGTCCGCCCGGGTCGTCGAGGTGATGGCGGGGTTGCTGGGGTTCACCCCCGACCTCGAGTTCCGGCAGGAGTTCTCCTCCCATTTCACCGAGATCGCGCTGAACAGCCTCGGCGGGCTGACGGCTCTGTTCACCCTGGCCGCGTTCCTGGCGCCGGCCCGCAAGCCCGCCCGGCTGGCCCCGGCGGACGAGAAGCGGCTGCGGGACCTGCTCGGCCGGTTCGGCGATCGGGACTCGCTCGGGTACTTCGCCCTGCGCGGCGACAAGGTGGCCGTGTTCTCGCCCAGTCAGAAGGCCGCCGTGGTCTACCGGGTGGTCGGCGGGGTGACGTTGGCCAGCGGCGACCCGTTGGGGGACCCCGAGGCCTGGCCGCAGGCCATTGACAGCTGGCTCGCCGAGGCCGAAGGCTACGCCTGGGTTCCGGGGGTGGTCGGCACCTCCGAGGAGGGCGCCATCGCCTACCGGCGGGCGGGGCTGGACGCCCTCGAACTGGGGGACGAGGCGGTGCTGGACCTGGCCTCCTTCACCCTGGAGGGCCGCACGATGCGGGGCGTCCGGCAGGCGGTCAACCGGGTGCACCGCTCCGGGTACACCGCCCGGATCGACCGGCAGGGCGACCTGACGGCCGAGGAGATCGAGGAGATCCGGGGCGCCGCGGGGACGTGGCGCGGTGAGGAGGCCGAACGGGGTTT
>CAYYCE010000384.1:0-3768 GCA_964469635.1 uncultured Kineosporiaceae bacterium | reverse complement strand
CTGAAAGTCTCGGTCGTAAGGTTGCCGAGGGTATCGCCGTCGAGGTCATGACCGGGTTGCTCGACTCGGCCACCCGCGCCGACGAACCCGGCCCGGCGACGTCCGGCCCGGCGACGTCCGGCCCGCAAGTGCCCCGATCCCCGACGAACGGATGACTGGAACCATGTGGCGCCAACCGAGGACCGTCTGGTCCGTCGCCTTCGCCTGCGTGATCTCCTTCATGGGCATCGGGCTGGTCGACCCGATCCTCAAACCGATCGGTGACGAGCTCGGCGCCGGGCCCTCGCAGGTCTCCCTGCTGTTCACCAGCTACATGGGCGTCATGGGCGTGGCCATGCTGGGCACGGGCTGGATGTCGAGCCGACTGGGTGCCAAGCGGACCCTGCTGCTCGGGCTGGTGTTCATCATCGCCGGCTCCTCGCTGGCGGGCAGCCAGAACAGCATCGCCGGCATCGTCGGCTTCCGGGCGGTGTGGGGGCTGGGCAACGCCCTGTTCATCGCGACCGCGTTGGCGGCCATCGTCAACGCCGCCGCCGGTTCGGTCGCGCAGGCGATCATCCTCTACGAGGCGGCCCTCGGCGTGGGGATCTCGACCGGGCCGCTGCTGGGCGGCTGGCTCGGCGGCATGTCCTGGCGGATGCCGTTCTACGGCGTCGCGGTGCTGATGACGATCGCCTTCGTGGCGGTGGTCGCGACGCTGCCACCGACGCCGCGGGCCGAGCGGGCGTCGTCCATCACGGCGCCGCTGCGGGCGCTGGGACATCGCGGCCTGCTCACCGTCGGCATCACCGCGTTGCTGTACAACTTCGGCTTCTTCACCCTGCTCGCGTTCACGCCGTTCCCGCTCGCGATGAGTGCGCACCAGATCGGGCTGGTCTTCTTCGGCTGGGGTGCGCTGCTGGCGATCACCTCGGTGTTCGCGGCGCCGCTGATCCAGCGCCGGGTCGGCACCGCGACCGGCATCGTGGGGGCGCTTCTCGGGTTCGCCGCGGTGCTGGCCGTGATGGCCGTCTACGCCGAGTCCAAGCCGGTGCTGGTGGTGGGGGTCATCGTGGGCGGGGCGTTCAACGGGGTGAACAACACCCTGATCACCGAGACCGTGATGAAGGTGGCCCCGCTCGAGCGGGGAGTGGCCTCGGCCGCCTACAGCTTCGTGCGGTTCACCGGCGGCGCGGTCGCACCGTGGCTGGCGGGCACGCTGGGGGAGAGGTCGGTGCACGCCCCGTTCTGGGTCGGGGCGGTGGCCGTCGTCCTGGGGGTCGCCGTCTTCGCCACCGCGCGGGATCTCGTGGCCGTGATCGACCGGCAGCCCGCCCACGGCGCCGAGCCCGTGGTCTCGGCGGTCGAGGCCGAGGCGCTGAGCCTCGGCGACAGTTGACGGCCCGCCGTGCGGCCCTCAGGCTCGGCGCGAGTGCCGCGCGACGGCGCGCAGCAGATCGAGCCGGATCAGACCGCTGAAGGGGCGGATCAGACCCCAGTAGCGCGCGAACCGGCGCCGGGCGTCATCGTCGGTGGGCTCGCAGCGGGTCGTGGTCTCCAACCGGGTCCGCTCGCCGGGCAGTGGGTGCAGTCGGAAGTCCATGCCGTACTTCAGCCAGGACCCGGCGCACGGCGCAGCGAGTTCGTCAAGGGTCGCGGCCGAGGGTCCCCGAACCGGTGCGCGAGGCCGTCCGCGATGTCAACCTCGACCTCGAGGCGCTGACCCGGCGACTCACCCGCGAACGGTACGGCCGGGCCGGTCGCAACGCCTTGCGGCTGACGGTGCTCGCGACGCGGATCTGCCCCTACGGCCTGGTGCGGCCCCATCTCGGTGGTTCGGTCCCGCACGTGATCGACGACGCGGTCGAGGCGGCCGCAGTGGGGATCCTGGCGCTCGGCGATCGGTGAGGGCGTCGCCCGGGCGCGGACCGGGGAGGGATCCCCAAGTGGCCACGAACGGTTAGACTTGAAGACCGACGGTGATCGGAGGAGTTGGTGAGCGACAACGTTGTCGACCAGTTGCACGGCGCCGTCGTCGACGGCGGCATGACCACGGTGCTGCAGCAGCGTGGTCTGACCGGCGGGACGCCGGGTGAACTGTGGAACGTCGACAACCCCGACGCGATCCTCGCCGCCCATCGCGCCTACGCCGACGCGGGGGCCACGGTGCTGACCACCAATACCTGGGGCGGCACCATCCCGAGGCTGGACGGCTTCGGTCACGGCGCCCGCACCGGCGAGCTCAATCTGGCAGGTGCCCAGCTCGCCCGGAGCGTCGCCGACGAGACCGCCGATCGCGACGGCCGGCGGGTGCTGGTGGCCGGCGGCGTCGGGCCCACCGGGGAGCTGCTCGAGCCCCACGGCGACCTGACCTCCGACGGCGCTCGCATCCTGTTCGCCGACCAGCTCTCAGGCCTGGCCGACGGCGGCATCGACCTGTGGCTCATCGAGACCCTCAGCGACCTCGCCGAACTGCGCGCGGCCGTCGAGGCCTGCCGCGCCGTGGACGCCGCCCTGCCGATCATGGCGACGATGAGCTTCGAGACCAACCGGCACACCATGATGGGGGTCGCTCCGGCCGAGGCCGTCCAGACGGCGACCGAGCTCGAGCTGACCGCCGTCGGCGCCAACTGCGGCAACGGGCCGGAGGAGATGGAGCAGGTCATGACCGGGATGACCCGGGCACGGGCCGATGCCGGCGCGGAACCGGACGCCGAGGGCGGCGGCCTGTTGCTGCTCGCCCAGACCAACGCCGGGCTGCCGCAGCTGGACGGCGGCCGCCTCGTGTACGCGCTGGGACCGGCCGAACTGGCCGAGCACTCCGTCCGGCTGCGCCACCTCGGGGTCGACGTGGTCGGGACGTGCTGCGGCTCGACTCCCGCGCACACCGCGGCGATCCGGGCGGCGCTGACCCCGTAGGGTGGCCGGCGTGACCACGCCGAGCGTTCTCGCGCAGTTGAGGGACGCCGTCTTCGACGGAGCCATGGGAACCCTGCTTCAGGGCCGCGGCCTCGAGGGCGGCATGTCCGGCGAGGTGTGGAACGCCGAGAATCCCGAGGCCGTCCAGGAGGCCCACCGCGAGTACGCCGAGGCCGGCGCGGAGGTGTTGACCACCAACACCTTCGGCGCCAGCCGTCCCCGGCTCGACCAGTACGACGCCGGCGACCGGGTCCACGAGCTGAACCTCGCCGGGGCGCGACTGGCTCGCGAGGTGGCCGACGCGGTCACCGCCCGCTCCGGAGGGTCGGTGCTGGTCGCGGGCGGCCTGGGGCCCACCGGTGAACTGCTCGAACCGCTGGGTGAGCTGACCGAGGACGGCGCCGCCGCGCTGTTCACCGAGCAGCTCACCGCCCTGATCGCGGGTGGGATCGACCTGGTGCTGATCGAGACCCTCAGCGACCTGGGCGAACTGCGGGCCGCCGTCCGCGCCGTCCGTGCGGTGGCACCCGACCTACCCGTGATCGCGACCCTGAGTTTCGACACGAACCTGCACACGATGATGGGCGTGGCGCCCAGGGCCGCCGTGGCCGCCGCCGTCGACCTCGCGCTGCCCGCCGTCGGCGCCAACTGCGGCAACGGTCCGGCCGAGATGGAACAGATCATGACCGAGATGACGACGGCCCGCAGGGAGGCCGGCGCCGCGGACCTGTTGCTGCTCGCCCAGTCCAACGCCGGCATGCCGCACCTGCAGGGCGACCGGTTCGTCTACGACGCCTCGCCGGCCGACCTGGCGGCGCACGCCGTCCGGCTGCACGACCTCGGCGTCGACGTGGTCGGGTCGTGCTGCGG
>CAYYCE010000383.1:0-3773 GCA_964469635.1 uncultured Kineosporiaceae bacterium | reverse complement strand
AAACAGAAGGGGACCGCAATGTCGCGCACTCCGGAAGAGGTCTTTGCGCACCACGGCCAGGTCCTGGGGGCCGGCGACCTGGACGGCATCCTCGAGGACTACGGCGAGGACTCGCTCTTCATCGTGCAGGGGGAGGTTCTTCGGGGCCTGGACGGAGCCCGGGCCGTGTTCACCCAGCTGCTCAGCGACGTTCCGAACGCCGACTGGACCCTGTCCACCACCTTCGCCGACGATGTCCTGTACCTCGAGTGGGCCGCCACCGGTGAGGGCTTCAAGGTCGAGGACGGCATCGACACCTTCGTCTTCGCCGACGGCAAGATCCGCGTGCAAACCGTCGTCTACCACGTCCAGCACGTCTGAGGAGCGTCCCCCGGCCGCGGAGCGACGCAGTCTCTAGCGGGCGGACCGGTACTCGGCCGCGAGCGGGCACTGGAAGGGGTCTCGCGCTGTCAGGCCGACCGTGTTGAGGTACCGGATGACGATGCCGTAGGAGCGGGCGAGGGTGGTCTCGGTGTAGTGGACCCCGTGGGTTGAGCAGAACTCCCGCACGACGGGCTGCGCCCGGCGCAGGTTCGGGCGCGGCATACTCGGGAACAGGTGGTGCTCGATCTGGTAGTTCAGTCCACCCATGGCCACATCGGTGATGCGACCGCCGCGGATGTTCCGGCTCATCAGCACCTGGCGGCTGAGGAAGTCGAGCTTGGCCTCCCGCGGCACGATCGGCATGCCCTTGTGGTTGGGCGCGAACACCGCCCCCATGTAGATCCCGAAGACGCCCAGCTGCACGCCCAGGAACGCGAGCGCCATCCCGACCGGTAGCAGCCAGAAGACCGTCACCAGGTAGCCGCCCAGGCGAAGGGTGATGAACGCGATCTCCAGCGGGCGCCGCTTGACCGGCCCGCGCCCGAAGATCGTCCTGATCCCGGAGACGTGCAGGTTCAGGCCCTCGAGCAGCAGCAGCGGGAAGAACAGCCACCCTTGGCGCTGGGCGATCCAGCCACGCAGCCCGGCGCGAGGGTCGGCCGGGTCCTCGTTGTGGAAGACGATCACGTGGTTCACGATGTCCGGGTCCGCGCCCACCTGGTTCGGCTTGGCGTGGTGACGCGAGTGCTTGTGCAGCCACCACTCGTAGCTCATCCCGGCATACAGGTTGGCGATCACCAGGCTCGCCCAGTCGTTCCAGGGGCCCGAGGCGAAGATCTGCCGATGCGCGGCGTCGTGCCCCAGGAACATCACCTGCCCTAACAGCACGGCGAGCGCCGCGGCCACGGCCAGCTGCCACCACGACGGCCCGATGAGGACGAAGACGCCCGCGAGCCCGACCAGCAGGACGGTCAGCGCCGCGAACCGGATCCAGTAGTAGCCGAGGCGCCGCTCCATCAGGCCCGACTCCCGCACCGCGCGGCTCAAGGCGGTGAACTCGCCCACCTGCCGTTCACGCGCGCTGGGCGCGTGGACGAGCGGGCTCGGGGGCGAGGTCCCGGCAGGCATCAGATCGCCCGTTCTGCGTGGCCGGGCTCGACGTGGTCCTCGCCCGGGCCGAACCGGGTCTGCGCGGCCGGGTCTTGAGGGGAGGCGGGGCCCGTGGGTTTCGTGGGCTCGCAGGCGTGGGTGAGGGTAGTGGACACGGTGTCATCGCCAATCCGGTGAGAGAGAGGGAGGGAGGGAGCGAGCAGGAACGGCCGGGATCGGGAGCCGACCGGCGGTTAGGTGGCCGGTGAGGTCAGCGGCGAATGCCGGGGTCCTGAGGTGCCCCGGGGCCGCCCGCGCCGATCCGGCGACGGAGCTGCCCCATGCGCAGGCTGCCGACGATCAACGTCACGACGGCGAACCCCACGCCCGCGATGAGCAACGTCACGGCGAGGGGGG
Source organism: uncultured Kineosporiaceae bacterium (assembly GCA_964469635.1). Classification (GTDB taxonomy): domain Bacteria; phylum Actinomycetota; class Actinomycetes; order Actinomycetales; family Kineosporiaceae; genus JADJPO01. The sequence continues at coordinate 1,904 of CAYYCE010000383.1, read as the reverse complement.
CGGAGCCGCGCAGACCGAAGAACGCGACCTCGACCGGGACGGTGTTCTGCAGCATGAACACGATCAGGAGCACGAGGACCGCAACGCCGACCACGATGCCCACCCACGCGGCTCCGGCGCGGGTGAGCTTGACGGGCGCGCGGGTTGGTTCGGTCCTCGTCGGCGTGGGCTTCGCAGGTGTGGGCTTAGCCGGCGTCGTCGGTGGGGTCGAGGTGGCACTGGGCTCGTGGGCTGGGCTACCGGAACGGTCCGACGATGGTCTCGGGACGGGCATCACGCCCTCCTTGGAAGTGCCGGGTGGCGGGCGATGCGGATGGCCTGACCCTTCGTCCCGGGACTGGTTCTCAGCCTACGCCCCCTCCGCCACCCGCAACCGGTCCCCAGGCACTGCGCTCATCGAGCTCAGCCAGGATGCGGCGGGCCGCGCTGACGTCGCTCACCCGCCCGTCCTGAGCCCGGTGGTGCAGCTCGGCCCGGGCGTGCTGAAGGGTGGTGCCGTCGGACAGCAGCACACCGAGCGCTTCGTTGATCGTCGACCGGTCCCCGAGGAAGGTGCTGGGCGTCGTGTCGGTCGGCGCCGGCAGGTGGTGGTCCAGGCTGAGGGCGTGGGCGACGTCGAGCCATGCCGCATCGGCGGCGAGGTCGACGAAGGCCCCGGGGGTGCCGGCATACAGGACGAGGCCGGTCAACGTCGGTTCGTCGGTGGAGCCCTCGGTTGCTGACAGCGCCAGGAAGAGCGAGGTTCGGGCCAGGGATCGGTCGGCGACGTCGTCGAACACGGTCAGCACGGTGTCGTCGGGCCCCGACGCGACCAGCAGGGACAGACCCAGGTACGACTGGACGGTCAGCCGCACGCTCGCGGCCAGCCGGGTGAACGAGCCGGACAGGTCGGCATCGGGATCATCGAGAGCATCGGTCAGGGCTTGGAGGTCCTGTTGGACGGTGGCAGGGAGGTGCACGAGAGGTCGGCTCCTGCGCGACGTCCCCGGACGCCAGTCGTTGTGTCCCGGAACCGGCACCGCGGACCGCGGTGGCGGTGGTGGCGCCGGGCTGGGGTCAGGGCCCCACAGTCCGGGTGCGCCGTGTGCTGGGTTCTCCCGTGCTCCTCCTCGAGGCCTGCCGCACCGGCTCCGACAGGGTACCGGCGGACGTGGCCGTCAGATCTTGGTGTTGTGGGCTCGTGCCCGGCCGACTGCTTCGTCGACGACACGCGCAGCGACCGTGGACAGCCGGGTGTTCTCGTGTTGGCTGATCGTGCGCAGCCGCGCGAACGCCTCGTCGGCGCTGCAGCCTGAGCGGCCGCGGATGATCCCGATGGCCTGGTCGATGACCGGCCGAGTCGACAGTGCGGTCTGCAGCTGGCTGGTCAGGGCCATCGCCTGCGCCAGGACCAGGGCGTTGTGCACCGCGACAGCGGCAGGGGCGGCGAAGAGCTCGCCGAGCTCGGCGGCATGGTCGTCGAACACGTCCTTGGCGTGGGCATAGACGTTGATGGCCCCGACAACCTGGTCCGGGATCAGCAACGGCAGGGACAGGACGCTGTGCACGCCCAGTCGACCGACCCGGGGACCGAAGTGGGGCCACTGCTTCTCACCACCGAGCGAGCCCGACCGGACGGTCCGTCGTTCGAGCGCGGCGCTGATGCACGGCCCCTCGTGGAGGACGCCGTACTGGATCTCGTCGATCTCCGCGACGAAGGGTGCCGATGCGGCCATGGCCTCGACCCGGTTGATGTCGCCGCCCGCCTCCAGGAGGGTGACCCCTGCTCCGTCCGCGCCGGGGATGGCGCGGCTGGCGAACGTGGCGACCCGGGACAACAGCTCGTCCAGCCCCATGGTTCCGGTGACCAGGCCGGCGAGGTCGGCGAGGCTCGACCTCAGGTCGAGGGCGTCCGACTGGGCCTG
>CAYYCE010000382.1:0-3776 GCA_964469635.1 uncultured Kineosporiaceae bacterium | reverse complement strand
TCCCACCAGCTGTGCGGCCATGACCCTAGCCTATTCGTACACACGTTCGAGTCAAGTGTGGATCCGCCCGCCTGTGGACAACCCCCGCGGACGCCCGCACGAGCCGAGATCCGAGCCGAGATCCGGGCCCGAAGCTGCCCACCCCACCGGCCGGCACCCGGACCGACATCCCCCGGCCCATGCCGACCCGTGGCAGTTCAGCGACGCGCAGGGAGCGGATCGGCCGTCAGGTGACGGTCCCGGACGGCGTTCAGCACAGCCTGGAACCTCTTGGCGCTGTAGTGGGTCGCATGCATCAGGATCACCCCACCTGGACCGACGGGAGGTGTCGAGCCGTCCCCGTTGCGCACGACGGAGTACATCTGCAGCGGCGTCCGCCCCTTCCAGTCGGAGGTGTCCGTCGTCCAGCGACACAACGAGTACCCCAGGGCGGCGGCCTGCGTGATCGTGCGGGTCGAGAACGAACCCGCACCGTAGGGCGGACGCAGCAGCTTGGGCGACCGCGTCGGTGCGGGGCCGCGCCGCACCTGGCTGCGGAAGCCCGCGTCGGACACCGCGTCCAACGACACGTGGTCCCGCGTGTGGTTGTACACCAGGTGTCCTGCTCGTTGCAGCATGGCCCGGTCCGCCTTTCGGGCCAAGCCCTTTCGGACCACGCCGTGTTGGGCGGACGAGGGCGGCTGCCCGAAGGCGGCCGCGCCGAGGCCACCTGCGTTCAAGCCGATCTCCATGAGCGTCCCGGCACGGCATGCCTTGCGCTTGCGGTTGTTTGTTCGGTGTCGCGCCGTCGGTATACCGTGACCCCGGACCGTGACCCGAACCAGGGAGGTGAGACCCGTGAGAAACATTGTCGTTCCATCGTGGGTGCTCCCCGGTTCCGTCACGGGGTGTGCGGCCTGATAGCCGCTGGGAGCGCCGTCCTTCCTTGTGAGAGGTGCTCCCATGACCGACCTGAACCCGGCCGACCTGCGCCTGGTCTCGCACACCACGTCCGACGGCGTCACCACGCGCGAACTCGTGCTCGGCGATGTGACCGCCGCCCTCTGGGCACCCGAGCACGCCGCGCCCGGCACCCCGCTCGTCCTGCTCGGGCACGGTGGCGGCAGACAACACCGGCATCACCCCGCGATGTCGGGCCGCGCCCGGCTGCTCACCGACGTCGGTTTCCGGGCCGTCGCGCTCGACGTCGCCGGCCACGGCCCACGGCCTCGCACGCCGCACGACGAGGCGGAGGTCGCCGTCCTGCACGCGGCGAGGAGGGCGGGCCAGCCCATCGGTCCGATCGTCGAGCGGTACAACGCCGACCTCGCGCGCCGCAGCGTCCCCGAGTGGCGCGCGCTCCTCGAGGGGCTGCTCGCCGTGCCCGAGATCGGCGACGCGCCCGTCGGGTACTGGGGCATCACCCTGGGCACCGCGATCGGTGTGCCTCTCGTCGCCGAGGAACCGCTGATCCGGGCCGCGGTCTTCGGCCTGTTCTGGCCCTCCACGCTGGTCGAGGCCGCGCGGCGGATCACTGTTCCGATCGAGTTCGACCTGCAGTGGGACGACGAGCACATTCCGCGCGAGGGCGGCCTCGCCCTGTTCGACGCGTTCGCCTCGACCGAGAAGTCGCTGCACGCCAACGCCGGGAAGCACATGGGGTTGCCGCGCTTCGAGGCGGCGTCGGCGGTCCGGTTCTTCGAGCGGCACCTGCGGGGCTGACGAGCCGCTGGCCCGAGTTCCGCAGATGGTAGGCATGTAGCGGGTGCCGCGGCGGCATCGTGCCTGGTCGGTGGCTTGCGGGGTCGACTCCGGGCCGGAATCGTGTAGGCACACGAGTTTTGGCGTGTTGCCTTGATGGAGCGTGGTTGCTCTGGTTGGGTGTAGGTGTGTACCTGCGGGAGACCAGGCGACGGAACCGGGACGGGTCGACGGTGTCCTACCTGCAGTTGGCGCACAACGAGCGGCACCCGGTGACCGGCGCGCCGACCGCGAAGGTGATCCACAGTTTCGGGCGTGCCGAGACGGTGGACCGGGCCGGGTTGGCCCGGCTGGTGGCCTCGATCTCCCGGTTCCTGGACCCCGACCAGGCGGTGGCCGCCGCGGCCGGCGGCAGCGTGGAGGTCCTGGAAGCCCGGCGGATGGGCGGGGCCTGGGCGCTGGACCAGGTCTGGACCCGGTTGGGGATCGGCGCGGCGATCCGGCGGGTCGCGGCCGGCCGGAAGGTCGACGGCGCGTTCGCCGAGCGGGTCATCTACGCGATGGTCGCCCAGCGAGCTCTGGAACCCGGCTCCAAGCTGGCCTGCACGCGGTGGGTGGCCGAGCGGGTGTTCATCGAGCACCTGGGCGGGTTCAGCGACGATCACGCCTACCGGGCGATGGACTTCCTGCTGGCCGCCCTGGACGAGATCGCCGGGGAGGTCTTCGCCTCGGTCGCGACCCTGCTGAACCTGGACCTGGACATCGTGTTCGTCGACACCACCTCCACCTACTGGCAGGTCGACGTGCCCGACGAGCTGGCCGAGGCGCTGCGCGCCGAGGGCGACGACGACGAGGTGAGCGTGCCGACCGAGGCCGGCACCCGGCGGTTCGGGCACTCCAAGGACCACCGGGCCGACCTGCCGCAGGTGGTGATCGCGATGGCCGTCACCCGCGACGGGATCCCGATCCGGTGCTGGACCTTCCCCGGTAACGAGGGCGACACCACGATCATCCGTCGGGTCAAGGACGACCTGACCGGCTGGAACCTGCACCGCCTGGTCTGGGTCGCCGACCGCGGGTTCGCCTCAGCGGCCAACCGGGCCTACCTGACCCGCGGCGGCGGTCACTACATCCACGCCGAGAAGCTGCGCCACACCAACACCGAGGCCGCCGCCGCGCTGGCCCGCCCCGGCCGCTACAAGACCGTCGCGGGCAACCTGCGGGTCAAGGAAGTCCACGTCGCCCCCGGCGGGGACGGTGACGGGGACGGCGGGGCCCGGGCGGTGCGGTTCGTCCTCTGCCACAACCCCGAACAAGCCGAACGCGACCAGCAGGTGCGGGCCAACCTGGTCGCCCACCTGTCCGAGCTGATCGACGGCTCCGACACCTGGACGCCCCGGCGGCGCGACGAACTGGTCGGAACGTTGAAGACCAAGCCGGGCCTGCGCCGCTACCTGCGCCGCACCCCCGGCGGGCTGCTACGCATCGATGCCGCGGCCACCAAGCGGGAAGCCCACCTGGACGGCAAGTGGCTACTGCGCACCTCCGACGCCACCTTGACCGCCGAGGACCTGGCCGCCGCCTACAAGCAACTGCTGGCCGTCGAACGCGGCTGGCGAGACATGAAGTCCAGCCTCGGGCTGCGCCCGGTCTACCACCACCGCGAAGACCGCATCCGCGCCCACGTCCAACTGTGCTGGCTGGCCCTGCTGCTGATCCGCGTCATCGAGGACACCACCGACTTCACCTGGCGCAACGCCCGACACGAACTCGACCGCATGCACCTGGTCACCCTGGCCACCCCCGACGGCACCGTCGCCCAACGCTCCCAGACCACCCCCGGCCAACGCGACCTGCTGCGCATGCTCGACCTACCCGAACCACCCCGATTCTTCGACTTCACCCCCACCAGCGACTGACCGCGCCACCGGCCCTCATCCCCGCCTGTAGTAACACGACCCCTCAACGCCGACAGCCACATCCGCCCAGGTCAACCCCCAAATCGACCCCGATCATGTGCCCACCATCTGCGGAAGTCGGGTCAGGGTGTCGCCATCGGGCAGGACGCCGTCGACGTAGGTGAAGTTGCCGCGGTG
>CAYYCE010000381.1:0-3786 GCA_964469635.1 uncultured Kineosporiaceae bacterium | reverse complement strand
GTCTCGCCGATGGCGGCCTGCTCGGTGCCGCGCGCGTCCTGCCGTCGCACCGCGGTGGGGGTCAGGTTGCCCACCGTCAGGGTCGCCACCGAGCCGAAGGCCTCGATCCGCTGGTCGTAGCCGTAGGAGCAGCGCCGGCTGTTGGTGATCTGGCACAGCGCCCCGCCGGCCGCCCGCATCAGCACCATCGCCGAGTCGTGGTCGCCCACCCTCTCGATGTACGGCTCGATCAGGTTGGCGCCCATCGCCTGGACCTCGACGATGTCGCCGAGAAGGAATCGGGCCAGGTCGAAGTCGTGGATCGTCATGTCCCGGAAGATGCCGCCGGAGGAGGAGATGTAGCCCTCCGGGGCCGGGGCGGGGTCGCGGCTGATGATGGTCAGCTGCTCGAGGGCGCCGATCTCGCCGGCGTCCACGCGGGCCTTGACGTCGGCGAACGAGGGGTCGAACCGGCGGTTGAACCCGATCATGATGGTGCCGCCGTCGTCCTCGAGGTCCTGCCAGCACGCGTCCACCCGGGCCAGGTCGAGGTCGATCGGCTTCTCGCAGAGCACCGCCTTGCCGGCCCTGACGGCGCGCGTCATCAGGTCGACATGGGTGGGCGTGGGGGAGCCGATGACGACGGCGTCGATGTCGCCGGCGGCGATGATCGCCTCGGCGTCGGTGGCGACCCGCGCATCGTGCCGGCCCGCCAAGTCCTCGGCCGAGGCCTGCATCGGATCGTGGACGGCGACCAGCCGGGCCTGCGGGTGGGCGGTCACCGAGTCGGCGTGGACCCTGCCGATCCTGCCGGCTCCGAACAGGCCGAAACGCAACATGGGGGCTCCTCGGGTGGCGAGAACGGGATCCGGCCGCTCCGATGCGCAGCCCGCCGCGACCTCGACTCGTTCTATCACGGGGAATAGGAACTCGCGGTCGCGGTCGGTCAGCGGTCGGCAAGGGCCCGCAGCGGCTCCGGCAGCTCGATCAGCGTCTGTTCCGCAGTGATGCAGGCGACGTCCACCGTGGCCTCGACGATCAGCTCGCCGTCCCGCTCGATGCGCTGGTGGAACCGGCCCCGGAACGCTGACCTGACCTCGAAGCCGGTCACCACGTCGAGCATCTCGCCGAGCCGGGCGCTCTTGCGGAACTGGGCGTTCAGCGAGTGCACCACCACCAGGACACCGGCGGCATTGAGCTCGGCCACACCGTGCCCGTTGGCGCTCAGGAACTCCGACCGGCCGCGCTCGAAGAACTTGAAGTAGTTGGCGTAGTAGACCACCGCGAGGCTGTCGGTGTCCTCGTAGTACACCCGGTAGGAGACGCGGTGGGTCACGGCGCCACGCTATCGGGCCGTGCGCCGACCTCGGCGGCCGGCCGGTCCGCGGTGGGGTCCTCGACCCGGACCGTCACCGCGGTCCCGGCCTCGATCGTCCGGGAGACGGTGCAGGTGCGCTCGTGCGAGGCCCGGACGGCGCGGGGCAGGATCGCGCGGGCGGCGTCGCCGTCCGGCCCCTCGGGGAAGGTCACCCGGAAGGTGAGCTCGACGTCCCGCAGGACGTTGCCGATCTCGTCGCGCACCGCCTCGGCGTCCACCTGTGCGGAGAATGTGGTCGCCGGGCTGCGGCGTCCGGTGACGACGTCGACGTCCACCGCCGAGCACCCCGCGATCGCCGCGAGCAGCAGTTCGACCGGGGTGAAGCCCTCGGGGTCCTTGCTGCCGAACCGCAGCTCGATCCCGCGCCGGTTGCGGGCCAGGTAGATGCCCTCGTCGAGCCGTTCGAGCCTCACCTGCCGGTGCGCGTCCTCGCTCATGGCCCGATCCTCGCAGAGGCGCCGTGCCCGACTCACAGGCGATTCTCAGCAGGTGCGCAGCGCACCTTCACGGTGCCGGACGACGATGGGTGCATGACACAGCCGGATCCGTCCGCCTCGACCTGGGCCGTGCCCTCCCCGACGCCTGCCCACGAGGGCTCGAACCAGGGCCCGGGCCAGAGTCCGGGCCCGAGTCCGGCCCCGGACCCGGCTGCGCCGCCCCTCGGACCGCCCATGGTTCCCGCCGCCACCGGCGGTCCGAGGCGGCGCACCCCCGGTCTGCTGGTCGGCGGCGCCGCGGCGGCCGCCGTCCTCGCGGTCGGCGGATACCTGGCGGCCGTGGCTCTGCAGGACGGCGGCCGGCAGGCCGAACTCACCTCCGCGGACAGTGCGTTGCCCGGCGGCGGTCAGGGGCTGCTGGGTGTCCCCGGGGACGGCGACCAGAACGGCAAGGGCGACCGGGGTGGCCGGCGTGGCCGGGGTGGTGGGGTCCCACTCGACCCGACCAGGGCCACCCAGGGCATCGTGTCCTCCGTCGCCGGCGACACGTTGGCGCTGCGCGGCGTCGACGGCTCCTCCGTGACCGTGATCATCACCGGCGACACCACGGTCCGGCGGCTGTCCGCCCAGGGCATGACCGAGATCCCCGCGGACGGGCTGCAGGCGGGCGACCTGGTCGTGGTCGAAGGGAGTCGGCAGAACGACGGCAGCTATCGGGCCGACCGGATCATCGCGGCCCCGGGGTACGGCTCCTTCGGGTTGCCGGGCCGAGGCGGTTCCGACTCGGACGACCTCCCCGGCAACGGCTCGCGCAATGGCCCGGGAGGCGGCTCGGGCGGCGACGTCACTATCTGATCATCAGCAGTCACGTTCTGATCAGACTCCACCCGAACGGCCTCTTCCTCGGGTTGCGTGCTCGTTGCGGCCCATGTGAAACCACTTGCGGGCCAGCGATTTGCGTCACTTCGCATCCAAATGGGTGACTTTCGGCCCGGGTGTGGTGAGAGACACTCTTCCAACATGGTCACGTACTCGGCTCCGGCCGGGATATGTGTCGGGCATCCCCAACCGGATGACCGGTGATCTGGCCCGTCCACCGATGTCGCCAGCATCGCGCCTCGACCGAACATCCATCGACCAGGTGCCTCGATAGCGGGACTCCGGTCGTACCAGGCCGCCGACGGCGTTGTCCGGGGGCCGAGAGGACGTGTAGCCATGGTCGCCATCGATCACACCCAGGTTCATGCCGTGTCCGTGCGGGACCTGGCCCCGGACTTCGCCCGTCGGCGCACCTCCCATCCCGGTCACGCGGAGCTGCACCGGCTGCGCCTGGCCCTCGACCTGCAGATCGACTCGATGCTGCTCACCCTGGGGGCGGCGGCCCGGGACCCCGATTCACACGTGCCCTGGCAGCGGTGGCTCGCCGAGGACCTGGAACTGGCCCAGGAACTCACCGCCTCGCTGGTGATCTCCCAGATGGAGACCTCGCCGTCGCTGGGGGCCGCCACCAGCGGTCTGGTCCGCGACCCGCTGGACAACCTCGTGGCGCGGTACACCTCCATGGAGGAGGTGCTCAGGGGCCTGCTCGCCCGGCCGAACACCGGCCAGGAGTGGCGTACGACCGCCCGCAACGCCCAGATCCGCTGCCGCACCCGCATCCAGGAACTCCACGTCCACCGCGCCGCCGCCGCGGAACGGGCGGCCGCCGTCCGGTCCGCCGGTGAGGAGACTCTGGACCTGCACCGGCGGGAGTCGTTCCTGCCCGGTGAACTCCTGGGCTGACCCAGGAGCGCCCCGGGCGCGGCGACGCATCAACGGTGCTGCGTCGCCGCGGCCGTGGCTGGCACTCGGCACCCCTTGTGTGCCAATGGGGTTACCCCTCACCCTGCAGACAGACATCCCTGATGCCGAGCAGCGCGGCTGCGGTGTGAGTCGGTGCGGGTCCACCCCGCGAGCGCCGTGGAGGTTCCCATGCCGTCCGTCGAGATCTCA
>CAYYCE010000380.1:0-3795 GCA_964469635.1 uncultured Kineosporiaceae bacterium | reverse complement strand
GCCCGCCTTGATCGGCATCGGATCCAGACCGCGCATGTTGGCGCAGATCGCCCACCCGGTCTCGGTCTGCCACCAGTGATCGACCACCGGCATGTGCAGCACTCCCGAGGCCCACTCGTAGGTGTCCGGGTCGAGCCGCTCACCGGCCAGGAACAACGTGCGCATCTTCGACAGGTCGTAGCGCTTCAGGTGCTCGGCGTTGGGATCCTCCTTCTTGATCGCCCGGAACGCGGTCGGCGCGGTGAACAGCGCGGCGATGCCGTACTCGGAGATGACCCGCCAGAACGCCCCGGCGTCCGGAGTGCCGACGGGCTTGCCCTCGAAGACCATGGTGGTGGCCCCGGCCAGCAGCGGGCCGTAGACGATGTAGGAGTGACCGACCACCCAACCGACGTCGCTGGCGGCCCAGTACACCTCGCCCGGGTCGATGTCGTAGATGTTCTTCATCGACCAGTGCAGCGCCACGGCGTGGCCGCCGTTGTCGCGCACGATGCCCTTGGGCTTGCCGGTGGTACCCGAGGTGTAGAGGATGTAGAGCGGGTCGGTCGCCGCCACCGGCACCGCCTCCGCGGGCTCGACGGTGTCCGAGCGCATGGCGGCGTCCCAGTCGACGTCCCGCTCGCCCATCTCGGCCACCGCCTGCGGACGCTGCAGGACGACGCAGTGCGAGGGCTTGGCCGTGGCGAGTTCGATCGCGGCGTCCAGCATCGGCTTGTACGGAATGACCCGGCTGGTCTCGATGCCGCACGAGGCCGACACGATCACCTTGGGGGTGGCGTCGTCGATCCGGATCGCCAACTCGTTGGGCGCGAAGCCCCCGAAGACCACAGAGTGGATGGCGCCGATCCGGGCGCAGGCCAGCATCGCGATCACGGCCTCGGGAACCATCGGCATGTAGATGACCACGCGGTCGCCCTTGTCGACCCCGAGGCCGCGCAGGACGCCGGCGAACCGGGACACCTGCTCGAGCAGCTGCGCGTAGGTGTAGGTGCGCTTGGCCCCTGTCACCGGAGAGTCGTAGATCAGCGCGAGCTGGTCGGCCCGGCCGCCGGCCACATGCCTGTCGAGAGCGTTGTAGCAGGTGTTGAGGACGCCGTCCGGGAACCACTTGTGAAACGGTGGGTTCGAGTCGTCAAGCACCGTGGTCGGCTTGGTGATCCAGTCGATCCCCTCGGCCGCCTCACCCCAGAACCCGGCCGGATCCTCGATGCTGCGCCTGTGTGCCTCCGCGTAGGCCCCAGTGCCTGGCGTTTGCGTCATCGCTTGCACCTCTCCACGTTTGTCCGTGTCTTCTCTTCCCGCGTCATCGTCTTCCGCGTCATCGTGGCGGGCAGGAGTACGACTCCGGTAGGCCCCAGCGGTGAGGTAGCTCACTCTCGCGACGAGTGGCGGTCAAACCGCCGCAACCACCAACAGCTCGACGACCCGGTCGAGGAAGGCGTCGACCGAGGCCTCACGGTAGCCTCGTCCGCCGCGGCGGCTCTTGAACACCGCCAGCCGGACGGAGTCCGGCGAGAGCGGTCGGCCCGCGGCGAAGGCGTCCTCGACCCGGCGGCACAGGTCGTCGACCTGGTCGACGTCGTAGGTGAGCTCGAGCCCACTGCCCCGCGGGAATCGCTGACCGTCGCTTCGCGCCAACTGCGCCCGCAGCGACTGTTCCTGGCTGCGCAGCTGGCTCTGCCACGCCGAGGCCCCGGCCCGCTCCTCGCCGCGGTGCTTCTCGCGGCGGGAGAACGCGTCCTCGATCCGGTCCAGCGCGGCGTCGACCGCCGCCACCTCATAGCCGCCGCGGACCAGGTCGAACCCCACCGTCCGCACGTGCCACGACGTCATGGTGGCCCCCCGAGCACCATCCTCGTACGCCGCGCGGGCCCGGGCGAGGAAGGCTTCGACCTGCTCGGAGTCGTAGCCCTTGGCCAACCGGCCGGCGCGGGGAAAGGTGTCGGTCACGAGAGCGATTGTGCCAAAGGCTGGGCGTTGTCCGAACCACCCGCCGCGGCGAGCTGCCCGCACGCCCCGTCGATCTCCCGGCCCCGGGTGTCCCGCACCGTGGTGGGGATCCCGGCCTCCCGCAACCGGGCCACGAAACCCTCGGCGACGGCGTCCTCGCTCGCGGTCCACCGCGAGCCCGGCGTCGGGTTGAGCGGGATCGGGTTGACGTGAACCCACCCCCGGCCGCGCCGGTTCAGCTCCCCCGCCAGCCGCTTGGCCCGCCACGCCTGATCGTTGACGTCGCGGATCAGGGCGTACTCGATGCTCACCCGGCGGCCGGTCCGGGACGCGTACCCGCGCGCGGCGTCCAGCACCCGCGTCACCGGCCAGCGGGTGTTCACCGGCACCAGCTCGTCGCGCAGCTCGTCGTCCGGGGCGTGCAGCGACAGCGCCAGGGTCAGCGGCAACCCCTCGCCGGCGAGCCGCTCCATCGCCGGCACCAGGCCGACGGTGGAGACCGTGAGGCCCCGCCCGGACAGCCCCAGCCCCACGGGCGGGTCCGCGATCAGGGTTCGGACGGCGTGCAGCAGCGCCCGGTAGTTCGCCAGCGGCTCCCCCATGCCCATGAACACCACATTGCTCACCCGCGGCCCGCCCGCGCGAGCCTGGACCCGGGCCGCCGCGACCACCTGCTCGACGATCTCGGCGGCGCTCAGATTGCGCTGCAGGCCGCCCTGGCCGGTGGCGCAGAACGGGCAGCCCATGCCGCAGCCGGCCTGGCTGGAGGCGCAGACGGTCACCCGATCGGGGTAGCGCATCAGCACGCTCTCGACCAGGGCGTCGTCGAACAGCCGCCAGGCCGTCTTGACCGTGTCGCCGTCGTCGCAGGTCAGCTCCCGGGCGGCCGTCAGCAGCGGCGGCAGCAGCGAGGTGGCCAACCGGTGGCGCGAACCGGTCGGCAGGTCCGTCATCGCCTCGGCGCCGGCGCCGTCGGCGCCGATCTCGAGGAGGTGCTCGAAGTAGTGCACCGACAACTGCCGGGCCCGGAACGGCTTCTCGCCCAGGGCCGAGACCGCCTCGGCCCGCTCGGCCTCGGTGAGGTCGGCCAGGTGGATGGGGGCCCGTCGCACCACGGTGAACGGACCCGCCTCAGGCCACGGGGACGAGGTAGGACAGCAGCACGAAGGTGACCGGCGCGGTCAGCAGCAGCGAGTCGAGCCGGTCCATCATGCCGCCGTGACCGGGCAGCATGCTGCCCATGTCCTTGACGCCGAGGTCGCGCTTGAGCAGCGACTCGGACAGGTCGCCCAACGTGGCGGTGACCGCCGCTGCGGCGCCCACCGCCAGGCCGGCCCACCAGGGCCCCTGCAGCAACAGGGTCACCAGGACCCCGGCCACCGCCATGCAGAGCAGAGCCGATCCGGTGAAACCCTCCCAGGACTTCTTGGGGCTGATGCTGGGCGCCAGCGGGTGGCGGCCGAACAGGACGCCGGCGGTGTAGCCGCCGATGTCGCTGGCCACGGTGACGGCGATGAAGATCAACACCCGGTGGGCGCCGTCCGGAGCCGCCAGCATCACGATCGCGAACCCCGCGAGGAAGGGGACGTAGGCCGCCGTGAACACCCCGCCGGCGATGTCCCGGGCGGACCCCTCGACACCGTCGATCAACCGCCACAGCACCACCCCGAACGCGGTCAGCGTGAAGGCGATGAAGAGGCCCTCCTGGCGGGCCACGTAGGCCGAGACCAGCATGCCCAGGGCCCCGACGACGAGCGGGATCACCGGGATCTGGATCCGCTTGACCGCGAGCGCCCCGGCCATTTCCCACAGGGCGATCACGATGGCGGCCGACACCAGCCCGAC
>CAYYCE010000379.1:0-3795 GCA_964469635.1 uncultured Kineosporiaceae bacterium | reverse complement strand
GGGGGCGGACTGCGGCCACGATCCCGAGCCACGTCCGGTCGAGGTCGGGGGCCTCCCGCAGCACCGGGACCAGCGCGGACTCGACGACGGGGATCACCGCCAGCCACGCGCGGCCGGCGAGGCGGCGGATCCGTTCGCGCAGTTGCGATATCAGCTCCGGCGTTGCCTCCGGGCTGGGCCCGGGCGCCGGGCCGGGCCCGGTGTCCGCCAACCGGTCGCCGAGTTCGGTGGCGACGGCGTCGCGGCGCTCGGCGGCGCCGGTCTCGGCGAGGTCCACTGCCCAGTCGGTTGCCGCCGCCTGGACCGCCGCGGCCAGATCGGGATCGTTGCCGTCGCGGGAGACGAGATCGTCCCGGACCCGCATGGCGGCGGCGCGCAGCCGGTCCAGCCGGTCCCTCAGATCCGATGCCGCGGCAGCGCGCAACGCTGCGTCGCCGTCCGGACCGAGTCCCTCGTGGTCACCGCCGGTCAGCGACGGCGCGGGGGCGTCTGGCTCGCCGCCACCCAGCAGCTCCGCCAGGGCCGTGGCGGCGTGCCCGTCGGGGTCTGCCTGCGCGCCGTCCTCGGCGGCGAGCAGGCCGACGAACGCGGGATCGGCGATCCGGATCGGCGGCCCGTCGGGCCCGGCCGGCGGCGGCCCGCCGACCGGGGGAGCGGGCAACAGCGCCCAGACCGAGGTCCGCACGGTGGCAGCGGCCCGGGGGGTGCGGATGCTCCGCAACGTCGAGGGCGGACCCAGCCCGGCGGCCGCTTCCATCGCCTCGGCGGCCAGGTCGCCCCGCCCGGTGGCCAGCGCGTGGGCGCCGTCGGCGACCAGCAAGTCGGCGTAGGTGTCCAGGACCCGGTCCAGCGGCGCGAGCGCCGCGGCGAGCCCGGCGGGCAGCCCGGCCACGAGGGCACCCTCGCGGGCCGCGCGCAGCACCGCCGCGCCGTCGCAGACCCGGCGCAACTGCAGGTCCTGATCGGGCACCAGCGGGTAGTTCTGGCGCAGCACCCGGACCGCGTCCCAGTCGCCGGCGACCTTCTCGACCTCCAAACCGAGCGCCTCGTAGGGGTGCACCCCGAGCCGGACCCGCTCGGCGAGAGCGTCCGCGGCCCGCACGCCGGCCGAGTCGAGCGTGAGCCGCCATCGATCGTCGCCCGGATACCGGACGGCGGCGTCCCGCAGCAGCGCCGCCGTCAGCGCCTGGGTGTGGGAGGGGGCGTGAAGCAGGCCGGCCGCTGTCGGACCGGGCGGCAGGACCGCCGTCTCGGGCGGCGCCGCGGCGTGCTTGTAGGGCGCGGGGGCGTCCACCCACCCGTAGCAGCCGAGCCGGAACGGCGCGCCGGCCGAGGCCAGCCGGGTCAGGCGCCGATCGGCGATCCCGGTCAACCACGGGTCGACCCGGAACGTGGCCGCGTCGAGTGCGGCCAGGGTGGCTCGGAACATCTGATTCCGCAACGGGTCCCACAGGTCGGCGAACACCTCGAGCGCCTCCTGGACCTCGCGGAACCGGTGCGCCACCGTGCGGGCGTCGTCGTCCCCCGAGGTGGCCAGGCGCTCGGCCGCCTCGTCGGTGCCCTGCTGCACGGCGCCGACGAAACCGCCCTCGTCGTCCGTGGGGAGCACGGTGTCGGGGTCCACGGTGCCGCGCGCCGCGAGTTGGTCGGCTGCCCGGCCCACCAGGGCCCGCGCCGCGATCAGTGATTCCCGGAACAGGTGCCCCACCAGACCCAGCGGTGGGATTCCCTGGAAGTACAGCGGTTCGGGGTCCAGGTGGCACAGGTCCCGCAGCGCGTCCGCGGTGTCGACGGCGTCGGCCTCCGGGCCCGGGATCGGCCCGCCGCGCGAGGCCGGGCCGATCGCCCGCAGCGGGTGGGGGACGCCGCGCAGGGCCGCCGAGGTGTCCCGATCCCAGGACGTCGCCGGCATCGCCGGCAGCCCGGTGAACGCCCGAATGGCCTGCAGCACCGCCAGGTCCGCGATCGGGCGCATCCGGTGGCGCCGGTTCGGGGCGTGCAGCCCCAGGACGTCGAGCAGCGCCGCGGTGTCGGCGCCGTGGACCCAACGGTTCGCCGTCCGGGTCGCCGCGGCCGCGCGCGAGCGCCACGGCAGCGCCCAGGCCAGGATCCGAGCCTCGACGTCCCCGGAGCGGATGCCGGTCGGGTCGAGCTGGCCCGGGTCCGGTTGGCCGTCGTCGACCCAGTCGGCGAAGGCCGACGTCGGCAGCAGTCCATAAGGTTGTTCGCCGACCCGGATCGCGGGGCGGGGCCCCTCGACGGCCAGGTGCCGGATGGCCCACCGGGCCAGCGCCGGTTCGATGTCGCTCGCCCCCACCACGTCGCGCAGGTGGCGTCCCCACAACACCGGCCAGAACCCTTGGACGGCCAGGGACTGCGGGCCGTAGTGGTCCAGGTCGCCGTCCGGCAGCGGCAGTGCACCGTCCGGGATCCGGCCGGTCAAGGCGGTCAGCACGTTCCGGGTCGACTGCTGGGTGGCCGGGTCGACGTGCAGCAACGGGGCGAAGGTGGCGGCGTGGGTGCCGAGGTCGGCGGCCGGTTGCCCGGCGACGGTGTTCGTCGGGGTCCCCTGGCCCAGCACCGCGATCCGCCCGGTCCGGGTGTGGTCGCCGATCAGGTCGCCGGCGTCGGTCTGGCCCGCGCCGACGACGACGAGCGCATCGAGGTCGGGCGGCACCGCGCCCAGGTCGATGTCCTTGCCGAGGCCCACGTCGACGGCGCGGCGATAGGACAACCACCACCGCGGTGGAATCGTGCCGTCGGCGAGTCGGATCTGGTCACCGAGGTCGGGCAGGTCGAGGTCGGCCGAGATGGCGTTCGGATCGGGCCTCAGCGTTGCGGCGAGGGTGCTGCTGCCGTCGGTGTGGACCAGCCAGACGTCGAGTCGCTCGGGCAGCCCCGCCGGGCCGTGGGCGACGCTCGGCTGCGGTTCGCCCTGTCCGGTGCGGTCCACCCGCGGCGTCCCCTCGGCGTCGGCGACCAGGCGGGTCCGCCACAGGTACAGCGCTCGGGCCGCACCGACAGCGGCGGCGAAGGCGGCGAACGCCTCGGGTTCGGCCAACGCGGTCCGGCCCGACGGGAGCTGGCCCTCGGCCGGGGTCGTCATGGCCGCGACGGCGTCGTCGAGCCGGTCGAGTTCGGCGGGCGACGGCGGCGGGACGGTGCGGTGGATCGAGACCTCGTCCGGGTAGACCCGCAGCCGCAGCAACCAGCCCTGGCCGCCGTCGTCCCGGTCGGCCGGGGCGACGAACCGGGTCTCGAGCCGCACCGGGCAGAGCACCTCGACCGTGGTCATCCGCCCTCCCGGCGGGTCGTTGGGCGGCCGGTCACAGCAACGGCCCGAGGAAGACCCGCACCGGCAGCGCGAATCGGGTGTGAGCGTAGTTCGCGCCGGTATCCGCGGGCAGCGACGGATCGGGCGGCACCTGGGGGGCGGCGAAGAACCGGTACCCGGCGGGCGGTTCCTCGAGCACGACCCAGTGGTCGGTCAGCGTCGACGGGGGCACTGCGAAGCCGAAGAAGGTGATGTCGTCGCCGAGGGTGCCGGTGAAGGTCGGGTCGACCCGGCGGCCGGCGTCCGCGACGTCGCCCGGACCGGGGGTCGGCCAGGCGGCGTCCGCGCGCAGTAGGTACACCACGGTGGCCGGGTAGCGGCGGAACAGCGGAGTCCGGAACGCCACCACGGCCTCGGCCGATGCCGCCGGTCCGGCGGCGGCCAGCGGTGGCGCTCCGAGGGCGGAGGAGGCCGGCCAGGTCCGGATCGGGGCGATGTCGAGGGTGCCGTCGGCGCGGTGC
>CAYYCE010000378.1:0-3797 GCA_964469635.1 uncultured Kineosporiaceae bacterium | reverse complement strand
CATGATCAGCTATGGCACCCAGGCGGAGAGCGTCGTCAACATCCTCAACAAGAGTTCCGGCTACTACCTGTCGGCGGTCGCGGTGGCGATCGGGTTCCGGATGAACCTGTTCAACATCGGCGTGGACGGCCAGTACCGGCTGGCGGCGATGCTCTCGGCCGCGGTCGGCGGCGCGATCTCCCTGCCCGCCCCGCTGCACGCACTGGTGATCATCCTGGTGGCGATGCTGGTCGGCGCGGCGTGGGCCGGTGTGGCGGGGCTGCTGCGCGTCGGCCGGGGGGTCAGCGAGGTGATCTCCACCATCATGCTGAACTTCGTCGCGACCGGGATCATCGCGTATCTGCTCTCGCCCGACCGGCTCGCGGTGCAGACCCAGGGGTCGAACAACATCGGGACCAGACCGATCCCGGACTCCGGCCACGTGGGCGGCCTGTCCCTGATCGGCGGCACCAAGACCCAGGTCTACGGCCTGATCCTGCTCGCCGTGCTGGTCGGCATCGGGTTCTGGTTCCTGCTCGAGCGCACCCGGTTCGGCTACGACCTGCGGGCCACGGGCCACAGCGAGCCGGCCGCCGTCGCCAGCGGCGTGAACGTGAAGCGGGTGATGCTCGCCAGCATGCTGCTCTCGGGTGCGATCGCCGGCCTGATCGGCATGCCGCAGCTGCTCGGCTCCTCCTACAGCTACTCCCTGGACTTCCCGGCCGGGCTCGGGTTCACCGGGATCGCGATCGCGCTGCTGGGGCGCAACCACCCGATCGGGATCGCGCTCGGCGCGCTGCTGTGGGGCTTCCTGGACAACTCCTCCCAGATCCTGGAGTTGAACGAGGTGCCGAAGGAGATCGTGCTGATCACCCAGGGCGTCATGGTGCTCTCCGTGGTCGTGGCCTACGAGATCGTCCGCCGCTACCGGGTGGTGCTGGCCCAGCGTGAGGTCGGACGCGCGGACGAGGCGCCACCGCCCGGACCGGAGCCGGTCGCCGCCGCGAGCGAAGGAGCCGACCGGTGAGTGTGGCCACCGAATCGAGGACGACGCCCGCGGGCCCGAACCCGGTCCGGATCCTGACCGGGCGGGGCCGACTGACCCGCGGCCTGGTCCTGGCGGCGCTCGGGATCGCCGTCCTGTCGCTGGTGCGGCTGGTCACCGGAGCCGGCTCGCTGACCGAGACCGGAACGATCGCCGCGGCTCTCGGGCTCGCGGTGCCGATCGGGATGGCCGGACTCGGGGGGCTGTGGTCCGAGCGGGCCGGCGTGGTCAACATCGGCCTGGAGGGAATGATGATCCTCGGCACCTTCGGGGCCGGGTGGATCGGCTGGCAGCACGGCCCGTGGCTGGGCCTGCTGGCGGCGATGCTGTTCGGGGCGGCGGGCGGTCTGATCCACGCGATCGCCACGGTGACCTTCGGGGTGGACCACATCGTCTCCGGGGTGGCCATCAACATCCTCGCCCTGGGGGTCACCCAGTACCTGGCCACACTGCTGCTCGCCGGGACCCCGGGCGGGGGTTCGACGCAGTCGCCCCAGATCTCGCCCATCGGAACCGTCTCGGTGCCCGGCGTCTCCGGGGCCCTGGACGGAGTGGAGGCCACGGGCTGGTTCTTCGTCTCCGACCTGGCCGGGCTGGTCCGCGGGTTGACGACCTCGATCTCGTTGGTCACCCTGATCGCGATCGGCCTGGGTGTGCTGACCTGGTGGCTGCTCTGGCGGACGCCGTTCGGCCTGCGGCTGCGCTCGTGCGGCGAGGAGCCCTACGCCGCCGAGTCGCTCGGGGTCGGGGTCTACCGCTACAAGTACGTCGCGGTGGTCACGTCCGGGGCGATGGCCGGGTTCGGTGGGGCCTTCCTGGCGATCGTGGCGGCCAGCATCTATCGCGAGGGCCAGACCGCCGGTCGCGGGTACATCGGCCTGGCCGCGATGATCTTCGGCAACTGGCGGCCCGGCGGCCTCGCGGCGGGCGCGGCGCTGTTCGGCTACACCGACGCCCTGCAGCTGCGCAGCGCCGAGGGGGTCCACGCGCTGCTGCTGGTGATCGCTCTGTTGCTGGCAGGGCTGGCCGCCTACGGAGCCGCGCACCGGCGGTACGTCACCGCCGCGGTGACCCTCGTGGTCGCCGCCGGGGCTCTCGTCTGGTACCTGAAGACCGACCTGCTGCCGCCGCAGGTGACCTTCATGACGCCGTACGTCACCACGCTCCTGGTGTTGGCACTGGCCTCTCAGTCCCTGCGCATGCCGAAGGCCGACGGCCTGAGCTATCGCAAGGGGACGGCCAAGTAGTGGACCCGGCCGACGACGACCGGGACGGCATCGACTGGGACCGGCTGCGCGGTGCCGCTCGCGAGGTGATGCACCGGGCCTACGCGCCGTACAGCCACTTCCCGGTCGGCGCCGCCGCACTGGTGGTGGGGCCGGACGGCGAGCGCCGGGTCGTCGTCGGGTGCAACGTCGAGAACGCCTCGTACGGTGTCGGTCTGTGCGCCGAGTGCGGTCTGGTCAGCGCCGTGCATGCCTCGGGGGGTGGCCGCCTGGCGGCGGTCAGTATCGTCGGTGGTGACGGCGCGCCGCTCATGCCCTGCGGTCGCTGTCGGCAGTTGCTGTTCGAGCACGGCGGGAATGGGGCGCTGCTCGAGACGGCGCGCGGGATCGTCCGGCTCGGTGAGGTGCTGCCGGATGCATTCGGGCCGGGCGACTTGAAGGAGTACTCGTGAGCGAGCCCTTCGCCGCGGTCGACGTGATCGCGGCCAAACGGGACGGGGAAGAACTGTCCGACGCCCAGATCGACTGGGTGATCGGGG
The DNA here is from genome assembly GCA_964469635.1 of uncultured Kineosporiaceae bacterium. Taxonomy (GTDB): domain Bacteria; phylum Actinomycetota; class Actinomycetes; order Actinomycetales; family Kineosporiaceae; genus JADJPO01. The sequence goes on along the minus strand of CAYYCE010000378.1, from coordinate 1,008 downwards.
CCTACACGCGGGAGGCGGTCGCCGAGGAACAGATGGCGGCACTCGCCATGGCGATCCTGCTCAACGGGATGACGCGGCGCGAGATCGCGCGCTGGACGGCGGCGATGATCGCCACCGGTGAGCGGATGGACTTCTCCGCCCTCGGCAGGCCCACCACCGACAAGCACTCCACCGGCGGGGTCGGCGACAAGATCACCCTGCCGCTGGCGCCGCTGGTGGCCGGGTTCGGGGTCGCGGTGCCGCAGTTGTCGGGCCGGGGCCTGGGACACACCGGCGGCACCCTCGACAAGCTGGAGTCGATCCCCGGCTGGCGGGCCTCGCTGTCGAACGAGGAACTGATGGGCCAGCTGCGCGAGGTCGGCGCGGTGATCTGTGCCGCCGGGTCGGGGCTCGCCCCCGCCGATCGCAGGCTGTACGCCCTGCGCGATGTCACCGCGACCGTGGAGTCGATCCCGCTGATCGCCAGCTCGATCATGAGCAAGAAGATCGCCGAGGGGACCGGGGCGCTGGTGCTCGACGTCAAGGTCGGCTCCGGGGCGTTCATGAAGACCGAGACCTCCGCCCGTGAGCTGGCCCGCACCATGGTCGAGCTGGGCACGGACGCCGGGGTGCGCACGGTGGCCCTGCTCACCGACATGTCGACCCCGCTCGGGCTCACCGCCGGGAACGCGCTCGAGGTCCGCGAGTCGATCGAGGTGCTGGCCGGCGGCGGACCGCCCGACGTCGTCGGGCTCACGATCGCCCTGGCCCGCGAGATGCTCGCCGGGGCCGGGTTGCCCGACGCCGACCCGGCGGCCGCGCTGGCGGACGGGCGGGCCATGGACACCTGGCGGGCGATGATCACGGCGCAGGGCGGCGACGTGGACGCACCCCTGCCGACGGCCCGTGAGCAGCACGTCGTCCCGGTGCCCGCCGACGGCGTCCTGGTCACCCTGGACGCGTTCGCGGTCGGGGTGGCGGCCTGGCGGCTGGGCGCGGGGCGGACCCGCCGCCAGGACGCCGTCCAGG
>CAYYCE010000377.1:0-3800 GCA_964469635.1 uncultured Kineosporiaceae bacterium | reverse complement strand
CCGTACTGCTCCGGCGGCTGCCGCGACAGCGACCTCGAGCCTCTGCTCTCGCCCGGCCTCCGGTGGCTCTGGGAGACCGTCGCGGCAGCCGCCGACCGCCGCGGAGACCCCGCGCTCGTCACGGGCCGGCTCACCGTCACCGCACCGGCCGACCCCGCGGCCCGGACCGCCGCCGTCGGACTCCTCGGCGGCTCCCCGATGCGCGCCGGAGCCCGCCGGACCGTCGACCTGACCGCCCTGACCGCGCGGCTGGCCACACGAGGGACCGAACTCACACCTGGAGCGGTCGCGGCGCACGCCCTGCGCCGTCCCCTGGCCACCAGGGCAGCCGCCCGCCGCGACCGTGACGCCCAACTGCGGTCCCTGCAGGACGACCTCTCCACACACCTGGCTCGCCTCCCCGGACGCGTCGCGGACCGGATCGACGCCTCCCACGCCTGGGAGCGGCTGCGCAGCACCGGATGGACGGCACGGCTGGCCGGCCGGCCCGACCCGTTCGCCCTTCTCGCGCAGGCTGCGCAGGTCCTGGCCGCTCTACCGGAGCCGCCCCTGCGGGCCGACAGGCGGACCCTCGTGCCGACGGACCCGCACGCCCTCGACGACGGCACCCCCCTCGCCGGGCTGGTCCTCGCCCTCGCCGGCCTGGCAGGCAGCCGAGCCCGAGCCGCCTGGGACGCCGTCGGGGTCGACTGCGACGACCTCACCGGCGGGTTGCTCGCGCTCGGTATCCACCCCGTCGGGTGGACCATCCCTGCGGACGCCGTCGTCACGCTGCCACCACGAGAGCTGGCACGCAGCACGTGGCCTGCCCCGCCCCGCGAAGGGGCCTGGGTCTTCGTCACCGAGAACCCGTCGGTCATCGCCGCGGCCGCCGCGGCGTCGGCAGACGCGACCGGCGCGGCGTCACCGGTCCGGTTGCTCTGCACCGTCGGCACCCCGTCCGCGCTCGAGGCGGCAGCCATCGCGGGTCTCGCCGAGGCCGGGTGGCAGGTCGCTGTCCGCGCGGACTTCGACCGGGCCGGTCTTGCGCACGTGCGGGCGATCCTCGCCGCCTGCCCGACCGCGACGCCGTGGCGAATGACCGCCGCCGACTACCGGCGTGCGGTCACCAGGTCTCCGGCCGACAGTGCTCCCACCACCGGCGTCTCAGCCGATGACGCCCCGTGGGACCCCGAGCTCGCCTCTGCGATGAGCAGCACCGGTGCGCCGGGGTTCGAGGAGGCCCTTCTCGACCTGCTCCTCGACGACCTGCGCCGAGGGCTACCGCCTGCCTGACGATAGGGCTGGGCGGTCAAGGGACCCAGACGGATGCCAACCCGCGGTGACCTGGCGTCGCATCGGGTGGCGATCCGACCGGCTTGGTCGTCGATCACCGGTTTCTGCGTGACAGGGCGGCCCATGGGTGGGTGTTCGCAGTCCGGTCCTGGGATCGCCGAGGCCGAGCCGTGGATCACCAGGCGCGCACGGGCAGCCTGTCGAGTCCATACACGATCGACAGCCGGCGGAAACTCAGCTGCTCGCGGTCGCCCGCCAGGGTCAGCGCGGGAAAGCGGTGGGCGAGGGCGGGCAACGCCGTGCGCAGTTCCACCCGGGCGAACTCGGCTCCGAGGCAGCGGTGGGCGCCGTAGCCGAACGCCAGATGAGCGGACGGCGATCGTTGCGGGTCGAACCGGTCGGCGTCGGCCACCAGGCGAGGGTCCCTGTTGGCTGCGCTCAGGGAGCAGATGACGACATCACCGGCGCGGACGTGCCGGCCGAACAGATCCAGGTCCCGCCGGGCGAACCGGGGGAAGCCGACCTGGACCACCGACAACATCCGGAGCAGCTCTTCGATGGTCGCCTCCACGCTGTCCGGACCGGCGCGCAGCAGACCGAACCCCTGGGGGTGCTCCAGGACCAGCAGGGTGCCGAGGGCGAGCATGCTGGCGGTGGTCTCGTACCCCCCGATGAAGACACCGTCCGCGAGCCCGCTGAGCTCGACGTCGTCGACGGCGTCGCCGTACTCCCTGACCACCATTCCGATCAGACCGTCTCCAGGGGCCTTGCGCTGCTTGCGCGCCACCTCGAGCAGGAACGCCCTGGACTGCGAGAGGGCGCCGAACGAGCCGAGGCCGCCGTGGGAGAGGTCGAAGCGGGCGGCGCCGATCCGCTGGAAGGTCTCCCGGTCCTCATCGGGCAGGCCGAGAAGCTCACAGACGACGAGGAAGGGGATCGGGAACGCGAACGTCTGCAGCAGATCGACCTCGGGACCGGAGTCAGCGATCACGTCGAGCTGGCGGTCGACCAGGCGGCTGATCCGAGGCTTGAGCGCCTCCAGCCGGTGCTTCGTGAACTGGCCGGCGAGCAGCCGCCGAAGCCGGGCGTGATCGGGCGGGTCGGTGAAGCCCAGGCCGCCGATGGTGCGCTCCGGTGCGGCATCGCCGGGGTTCAGGTACGGCCGGATGTCGTTGCTGAAGTCGACGGTGTTGGCCAGCACCGCTCGTGCCTCGGGATGTCCCGTCACCAGCCAGATGCGCGTTCCGAGCAGGCTGCCCCACCGGCTGACGGGGTCGGCGTCCCGGCGGCGGCCCAGTTCGGGAAGCGGGTGCAGCCCGCGGCGCCGCAGGGGCATGGTGAGGGAGTTGGGCACCATCGCCAGCGCACTGAGGCCGAGCCCCCGGCGCCGGACCCAGGCGGCGGACGGCCTGCCCAGCCAGTGTCGGATCTGCGGAAGAGCCGCCCGCATGTTCTCACCGCCTCGCAGGTCTCGACATCCTCGGCCGGCCGCCGACGAGGGCTCGGACCGGCCGGGGTACGACTGCGCGACAGACCGCCTGCCTGCCGCAGTTCATCATCCCTCCCGGGATTCGGCGATGCGGACGCTGCCGGAGGCTTGCTCTCGGCGACAACGCTCGAGTCGAGCCGTGACTATGGCACATGCTGTCGCAGGACGAGGCAGGTGGGCCTGCTTCAAGGTGGCAGCCGGCTCGACGCGGTGCGGGTGAGGGAACCGGCCGGGGTGGCCACCGCGCGCGCTCGGCTACTCACAAGGGTACCCGGATCGGTTGATCAACTGCACGAAACAGTGCCCCTGGTGAAGATCGGCCTCTCCCCAGCGTCGGCCAAGACGGTACGGTCCCCCACTCACACAGTTGCGCGGACGGTCCCGCAGTGTGCCGGCAGTGTCACCAGCCCTCTGTGCCGGCTCCCGCTGCGGCCCGTTCAGGAGTCGACCGGTACCGGCCACAGCCCGTCTTCGGCGGGCTCGCCGGCCTGGCCGAAGGCACGCATGGCCGGAACCAAGGCCGAGCGGTCGGCCGGTGACATGCGCTTCAGGACTGCCCTGATGGTGGCCCGGCGGTGACGCATGACGGTGCCGACGAGGTCACGGCCGGCGGGCGTGAGGGTGAGTTCGACCTGTCGACGATCACGCGGGGAGTCACGCCGGTCGAGCAGGCCGTCGCCAACCAGGCGGTCCACCGTGCGAGTGGCGTTCGACGGATGCACCGCGAGCACCCGGGCCACGTCACCGACCGAGAGCGGGCCGTGCGTGGCGGTCATGGCCAGCACCCGGAACTGGGGCACCGTGACCGCGTCCTCGACGGCGGCCACGGACGCGGCGATCACACCCACCAGCACCCGGGCGGCGGACATGACGGCGTCGACCTGGTCTGTCGTCACCCGCTCGGCCACGGGATCGAGTATGCCACGCTGCCAGCGATTCGCAGCAGTTGCGATATCGCACAGACTGCGTATCAATGGATGGATGCGATTCGTCTCGACGTCCGACAGAGGTCCGACCGATCGCCGGGTGGTGGTCG
>CAYYCE010000376.1:0-3810 GCA_964469635.1 uncultured Kineosporiaceae bacterium | reverse complement strand
CCCGCGGAGCCCAGGGCCTGTCCGATCGGTGTGCTCGTGCCCGAGGCGAGCCCGATCACGAGGTGTTCGGTCGAGATGTACTCGTCCCCCAACTCGCGGGCGACCTCGCCGGCGGCGTTGAGCGCCTGATAGGCCGCGCGCCCGAGCTGGGGCGCCGCGGCGGTGGCCCCGGAGGCCGACGGCATGGCGTCGAGGGCCCTCTCGGTGGTGGCGCGCAGCGTCGCCGGGTCGGCCCCCACGGCGTGCAGCAACGCGGGAGCGACGCCGTCGTTCTGCGCGAGCAGGGCGTCGAGCAGGTGGGCGGGCTCGACCTGCGGGTGCCCGCCGGACGTCGCTCGGCGGACGGCCGCCGAGAGCGCTTCCTGGCTACGAGTGGTGAGCTTCAGGTCCATGGGGTGAGTTTCCTCCGGTGACGAGCCGATGCATTAGACGCAACGCTCACAGAGTTGAGTCTGTTCCGCTCAAGTCTATGTCCTACCTGGGGTGTTCCAGTCCTCCGCGTGACGCGCCGACGGGGACCTCGGACCCGTGGGCCGGATTGACAGCGGCGTCATGATGACTGTGCCGACCACGAAGCCGAGGCCGGCCCCGCGGCCCGTTCCGCCCTTCGCCGTCCGCCCCGTGTTCCAACCCGAGAAAGCCTGGCTGGTGCCGTGCACGCCGCACTGCAGTACCTCTCCGAGGAACCGCTCGTCCTGATGTTCGTGCTGTTCGCGCTGGGCTCGGCCCTCGGCGCCGTCCGGGTCCTCGACGTCCAGGTCGGCCCGGCCGCGGTGCTGTTCGCCGCCATCGGCCTCGGCGCGCTCGCCTCGGGCCAGGACCTGGAACTGGAGGTGCCCGAGATCGTCGGCATCCTGGGGTTGGTGATGTTCACCTACACGGTGGGCGTGATCTCAGGGCCGGTGTTCTTCGCCGCCCTGCGCACCGGATGGGCGCCCATCGTCACCGTGACCAGCGTCCTGGCCCTCGGCGCCGCCATCAGCGCGGCGGTCGGCCTGTGGCTGGGCCTGCCGGTGCCCACCGTGGCCGGCACCTTCGCCGGAGCGCTGACCAACACCCCCGCCCTGGCCGCCGCGACCGAACGCTCCGGCGACGCGGCGGCGACCACGGTCGGCTACTCGATCAGCTACCTGTGGGGCGTCGTGGGGATGCTGATCGCCACCGCCTGGTCGCTGCGTCACAGCGCCACCGGGCGGGGCGGGGCCGGCGGCCAGCTGACCAACCTCACCGTGCGGGTCGACCGCCACCACCTTCCTCGGCTCAGCGATGTCGTCGCCCGGTACGGGCACAACGTCGTGTTCTCGCGGGTCCGCCACGGCGAGGCCGGCCCGAATCTGATCGCCGACGACGCGCTACTCCTCGAACCGGGCGACCTGGTGTCGGTCGTCGGACCCCTCGACATCGTCACCCGGCTCGCCAAGGAACTCGGTCACACCTCGTCGCACGACATCATCGGCGACCGTCGGGAACTGGACTCGCGGCGGATCACCCTGTCGAACCGCGCGCTGTCCGGGCGCACCCTGGCCGAGCTCAAGCTGCCCGAACGGTATGGCGCGGTGGTCTCTCGGGTACGTCGCGGCGACCAGGACATGGTGCCCACCACGGATCTCATCCTGCAGCCCGGGGACCGGCTGCGAATCATCGTCTCGACGCCCCGCATGAAGGAGGTCGCCCGCTACTTGGGCGACTCCGAGCGCGGGATGTCCGATATCAACCCGGTCGGCTTCGCGCTCGGCATGAGCCTGGGGATCCTGCTCGGCGCCGTCCACATCCCGCTGCCCGGCGGCGGTTTCGAGATCGGTGCCGCCGGCGGCACGCTGGTCATGGGGTTGGTGTTCGGACGCATCGGACGGGTCGGCCCCCTGGTCACGACGCTGTCGCACTCGGCCGCCAACGCGCTGTCGACCTTCGGCATGCTGGCCTTCCTGGCCTACGCCGGCACCAAGGCCGGCGGCTCGTTCACCGACGCCGTCACCTCCAGCTTGGGCTGGCGGATCGCGCTCACGGGACTCGTGGTGACCAGCGTGGTCGCGGTCACGCTGGTGAGCGTGGGTCTGTGGGTGCACAAGCTGCCCGGCGAGCGGGTCGCGGGCATTCTGTCGGGGTCGCAGACCCAGCCGGCGGTGCTCGCCTTCGCCAACGACAGAACGGGTTCGGACAACAACGTGGCCATCGGCTACGCCCTGGTCTACCCGGCGGCGATGATCATCAAGATCCTGCTGGGTCAGCTTCTGGCGGGGATGTAGCCACCGGGTCGCGACCGGGTCGCGAACCGATCAGCACCGATCAGCACCGATCACTCGTGGCGACGACCGGGCCGCTGCGGGCGCCAGACCACCAGTGAAGTGCTGGTGGACGACCACGGCCCGGGACGGCGTCCGGGCGGCATGGCGACGATGTCCCCTGCCGGTCCGGCGGCGAACACCCGGCCCCGGCGTGCCTCGTGGTGGCGCAGTTGCTCGTGCAGCTCTGTGATCTCGGCCAGCGCCTGGGCGAGCCGGGACCGCAACTGTCCGGCGACGTTCTCCAACTCCAGGATCCGCTTGATCCCGGCGAGGTTCACCCCCTCGTCCTGGCTGAGCCGCTGCACCTCGCGCAGCGTCGCCACGTCGCGCGGGGAGTAGCGGCGGCCACGTCCGGCCGCCCGGTCCGGTCTCACCAGACCGAGGCGGTCGTACTGGCGCAGCGTCTGCGGATGCATCCCGGCCAACTCGGCGGCGACCGAGATCACGAACACCGGGGCGGTCTCGTCGACCGTCAGCTCGAACTCCATGGCCATCGTCGCGTCACCACCTCGATTCCGCTCACCCGACTCGGATCCTTCCGGCCACGCCCCGGTTCGCGAACCCGGTCAGTCCATCCACCGCGCCCGAGCGATCAGGTCGGATCGCGGGTCCTGGTCCTTGGTGGCACTCGCGAACGCGTCCAGCGCCTCCCGGGCCGCGCCCTCGAGACGCTGCGGAACGGCGACGTTCAGCGTGACCAGCAGATCCCCGGCGCGCTTGGGCCCCTTGAGCCCGTGCCCCTTGGCCCGCAGCGTGCGGCCGCTCGGCGTGCCTGGCGGCACCTTGAGCCGCACCGTCCCGCCGCCGATGGTGGGCACCTCGATCTGGGCCCCGAACACCGCCTCCGCGAACGTGACCGGCACCGTGATCCTCACGTTGTCGCCGTCCAGGGAGAACACCGGGTGCGGCTCGACGTGCACGGTGACCACCAGGTCGCCGCCCTCGGCACCGGCCTCACCGGGCCGCCCCTTGCCGCGCAGGCGGACCCTCTGGCCCTCCTTCACGCCGGCCGGGATCCGGGCGGTGATGGTGCGGCTGCCGTTGCGGGGATCGTCGACGCGCAGGTTCAGCTGCGCGCCCTCGACCGCCTGCCGGAAGGTGAGGCTCACCTCCGCCGACAGGTCCGCACCGCGCTGCGGTCCCCGGGGCGGGCGGTACTCGCCACCACCGGGAGCTCCCGCGCCGCCGAAGATGCCGCCGAACAGGTCGTCCAGGTCGAACTGCGCACCCGAGGAGGAGCCGGAGGTGTTGAACCGGACGTTGCCGGCCCGCGCACCCGCGCCCCCGGTCTGCCCGAACAGCCCGCCGAACAGGTCCTCGAAGCCACCGTTGGCCGGCCCTCCGGGGCCGCCCGCGGTGAACCGGGCACCGCCGCGAGCCATGGCCCGGACGGCGTCGTACTGCTGACGCTGCTCCGGATCGGAGAGCACCGCGTAGGCCTCGCCGATCTCCTTGAACCTCTGCTCGCTCGCGGCGTTCCCGGCGTTGGCGTCCGGGTGGTGGATGCGGGCGAGCTTGCGGTAGG
>CAYYCE010000375.1:0-3815 GCA_964469635.1 uncultured Kineosporiaceae bacterium | reverse complement strand
CCTGGACCTGGTGGGTCTGCGGCCCGTTGAACTCGGCGACCACGGCGGGCACGCCCGCCGCGGCACCTACGGCGCCGGCGGCCACCGCCATGCCGACTGCCGCCTTGGCGGCGACGTTGAGGCCAGCGAACTTGGCCAGGACTGCGGCGAGTGCCGTGGTGCTCATGTGTTCCTCCTCCTACCGGACCTCACGGCCCGATGCACGTGGTGCGGCTGACGCCGTTCCCGCTCTGGTCATCGCACGGGGTCCCCGAGGAGATACGGCCTGACGGGATCTTCTCTGCGGGAGTCCAGCCCCGCGAGCGACTCGGCGGCTCAGCCCTTCGACTGCCCGGGCTCGCCGCCCTGGGCGCCGGGGCTCGGCGTGGCGCCGCGATCCTGGATGCCGGGGGCCAGGTCTGACTCGCCCTCGCCCTGACCGGGCTGCCGGGAGGTCCCGGGCGCCTCACCGGAGTGGCCCGGCGCGTCGCCAGGCGCACCCGGCGCCTCACCGGACTGCCCCGGCGCGTCGCCAGACGCACCCGGCGCCTCACCGGACTGCCCCGGCGCGTCGCCGGACGCACCCGGCGCCTCACCGGACCGGCCGGGACCGGTGCCCACCTGGTCCGACGGGCCCTGCGCACGGTGGCGCACCCCGACGGCCTCGAGCGCATCGGTGACGATCGCACCGACGCGCTCGGTGATCGCGGCCGGCAGCTGGGCCGCCGGGACACCGTCCTGCACCGCCGCCGCCGCCGCGCTGCCGCCGAGGGCCAGTGCGGCCGCCGCCACGCCACCCACCACGTATCGCACCGCACGACGCCGACGGGGTGCGAGCTCGATCACCGTCGCGGACCTCGCGACGCGGCTCTCGTCCGCCGGCTCGGCCGTCACGCCGTGAGCCAGCAGCTCCGCCAGTGCCGCACTCGGCTCGGGGACCGGGGCCGTGGCCATCGTGTGCAGGTCCGCCAAGACCTCGGCGAGGGCAGCGTCGTCCGTCGTCGCTGCGTGGCCGGCGATGGCAGCCTCGTCTCGGGCATCCTGCACATCGATGTCATCGTCGAAGGGCCTCATAGGGATACGCCCTCCTTGGCAAGGATTCGACGCAGGGTGGCCAGGCCGCGCCGCTGCAGGGCCTTGACGGCCCCGATCGGCCGGTCCACCACGGCGGCGACCTCCTCGAGGCTCAGGTCTGCGATGACCCGGAGCATCACGACGTCGCGCTGCGACTCGGTGAGCAGCCCGAGCAGCGCCACGGCCCTCTCCTCGCCGACCCGCTCGAGGGCCAGGACCTCGGCACTGCGCGCCGCGCGGGTGTCGCTCTCCGGGGTGTACTCCACCGCGTCGGGGCGGCGGCCCGAACGCCGCCAGGTGTCCACCACGCGTCGGTGCGCGATCGTGAACACCCACGAGCGGAAGCCCGCCTCGTCGCCGGCGAAGTGCCCGATCCCCTGGAACACCTGGAGGAAGACCTCGCTGGTCAGGTCCTCGACGTCGGGCACGCCCTTGGCGCGCAGATAACCCGCCACCGGGCCGGCGAGCTCGGCGTAGATCTGGCTGAACGCCTCGCCGGAGCCGGAGCGCGCACGAGCCAGCACGTCGGCGTCCATCGGCACCAGGATGCACTACGGCGCGGCCGGCGCGCCCTCGACGACGGCCGGCGAAACCCCTCACACCCGCCCCGACGCGGGCGATGGGGACACCGGAAGCAAACCAGGAGGACCGGACACCCATGTCAGCGCCAGGACGCCGCGCGCTCGGCGCCGAGCGCCGCGTGCGCCCCTCGCGAAGAGGAGCCGACGAGCGACGCACGGACCGGACGGCGAACGACGGCCCTGCGCCTCACCGACCGCGACGCTCAGGCTCGCACCAGGCCTGGGTCTGGTATCTCGGGGGCAGTACGATCCTGGCCACGGTCGCCCTCCTGCTGCCCGTCGGGAACACCCGCAACGTGGTCACTGCCGCCATCGGAACCTCCGCGTGCCTCGCGATGCTCGTCGGCGTGGAGCGGTACCGGCCGAACGCGCTCGGCGCCTGGCGCACCGTGGCCGCCGGCGCGACGTCGTGGGTGGTCGGCGACGCGATGAAGGCCTGGCACCCGGCGGGGCTCGGCGGGATCGCCGAGACGATCGGGGACAGCCTGAACCTGGCCACCTACGTGCTCGTGGTGATCGGCCTGCTCCGGCTCGCCAAGGCCCGCACGACGTTCCCGGACGCCACGCCGGCGCTGGACACCGCGATCATCACCGTCGCTGCGGCGATGACCACGTGGGTGCTGCTCGTCGAACCCGTCACCGGCGCCGGCGCCAGTGCCGAGACGCTCCGCGCGCTGGCGTTCCCGCTGGGGAATGTGCTGCTCATGGGCGCTCTGCTCCGGCTGGGCCAGGTGCCCGGCATCGGCGGTGCGGCAACTCGGATCGTCGGCCTGGTCACACTGACCGTGCTGGTCCTGGACCTCGCCACCTCGATCCGGTCCGGACACAACCTGCCCCTGCACCCGACGGTCCTCGACCCCCGCTGGCAGATCGGGTTCGCGGTGGGTGGGACCACCTGCCTGCACCCCTCCATGCGACGCCTGTCCGAGCGGGTGGCCGCACCGCGCCGTCGAGCGCACGCACTGCAGATCGTCGCGCTGCTCACGGCGATGCTCGCCGGCCCTGCCCTCGGGGCCTGGCAGGTGGTCGGGGGGCGGGAACCGACCATCGGGCCGATCGCAGCCTTCACCTCGGTGATCATGGTGCTGGTGGCCCTGCGGATGTTCTCGATGGTCAGGCAGATCAACCGGCAGGCGACCACCGACGACCTCACGGGCCTGCCCAACCGCCGCGCGCTGCAGTCGGCCGCTCGCGCCAGGCTGGCGGACCCGCGCGAGCGCCAGGCACTGCTGCTGCTCGACCTGGACCGCTTCAAGGAGGTCAACGACTCGCTCGGGCACGCCGCGGGAGATCAGCTCCTGGTCCAGGTGACCGCCCGGCTGCGATCCCGGCTGCGATCCGGGGACCTGCTGGTGCGCCTCGGCGGTGACGAGTTCGCGGTCCTGATGGACTGCCCGGGCGTGTCCGAGGCCGAGATCGTCGCCCGAGACCTGGTGACCGTGCTCACCGACCGGTTCCCGCTCGAGGACCTCTCCGTCCAGACCAACGCCAGCGTCGGGGTGGCGCTGTTCCCCGAGCACGGCAACGACCTGTCGCTGCTGATGCGGCGCGCCGACGCCGCGATGTACCGGGCCAAGCAGGACGGTGTGGTGCACGTGCACGACGACCCCGACATGGACGACCGGTCCGGGCAGCTGCGCCTGGCCGAAGAGCTCCGCGCCGGCCTGGGCGCCGGTCAGCTCGTCCTGCACTACCAGCCCAAGGTCGACCTCACGACGAGCCGCGTGGTCGGCGTCGAGGCGTTGGTGCGCTGGCAGCACCCGACCCGTGGCCTGCTCTACCCGGACGCCTTCCTGGCGCTCGCCGAGACCTCCGGGCTGATGCGACCGATGACCGAGGAGGTGCTGTCCACGGCGCTAGACCAGGTGGCCACCTGGCGGGTCGGCGGTCGTGCGATCACCGTGGCCGTCAACCTCTCGCCGAGCGTCCTGGTGGACGTGAACCTTCCCGACCACGTCGCTGTCAGCCTCGCCGAGCGACGGCTCCCGGCATCGGTGCTCGAGCTCGAGATCACCGAGGAGTCCTTGATGGCCGACCGGGCTCGGGCCAGGAAGATCCTCTCGGCGTTGCGCGACCACGGGGTCAAGATCTCGGTCGACGACTTCGGTACCGGCTACTCCTCGCTGGCCTACCTGCGCGACCTGCCGATCGACGAGCTGAAGCTCGACAAGTCCTTCGTGC
>CAYYCE010000374.1:0-3827 GCA_964469635.1 uncultured Kineosporiaceae bacterium | reverse complement strand
TGGCCGACAACCCCCAGGCGGCTCCCACGACGCCGTCGATCAGGGCGCCGGTGATCATCAGGGTGAGCACCAGGGGCGCCTCGACGAGCATCAGCCCGAAGGTGCGCCGGGCCAGGCCCATCGCGTAGATGGTCACCGCCGGGCCCAGGCAGGCGCGCGCGGCGGCCGAGCCCAGGGCGACCGGCAGCAGGATGGAGCGCGGTCCGTCCCAGTTGTGACGGAAGATCAACTGGCCGAGGCTCTCCGGCATCAGCCACAGCGCGGCGGTGTAGAGCAGGGCGACCGTGAGCATCGCGCCGCTGGCGGCGAGTGCGATCCGCCAACGGGTGCCCGCGGCCAGCCAGGTGCGGCGGGACAGCTCGGGCAGGGTGAAGCTGAACATCGCCGAGTTCAGCGTCTCCAGCGGGCCCAGCAGCACCTGGGCGCCGCGGATGGCCGAGACCGCGCCCTCGCCCACCATGGCTCCCACGATGAGGAAGCCCCCGGTGAACGCCCCCGAGGTGAGCAGGTTCTCGGAGAGGAAGTAGCGCGACAGGTCCCAGCTGTGGCGCGCCCAGTCCAGGCTGCGGCGGGGATCGGGGACGACGTGCAGCTGGCTCAGCGCGAGCAGCACGCAGACCGCGGCGCCGCCGCCCCAGACCAGCACCAGGTAGGCGACGTCCGCGTGCCCCACGGCGATCAGCGTCAGGATGCCGCCGAACTGCAGCACCGCCCAGAGGATGTCGTTGAGCGCTGCCCGCTGGGCCCGGGACTGGGCGAAGAAGGCCATCCGACAGGCGTCCTGCATGATCAGGGCGGGAAGCACCACCGCGAGCGCCACCAGGGCGCCGCCCAGCGTGCCGCCGATCATCGCCCCGACCACGGCGACGACCACCGATGCCGCGGCCGTCACGGCGATCGTGAACCCGAAGGCCTGGCTCAGCACGTGCCGCCAGCCCTCGCCGCGGGTGTCACTGAAGCGGACGTTGAGCACCTGACCGACCAGGGCGCGACCGATGCCGATCATGATGGTGAAGATGTAGAAGGCGCTGGTGAAGGCGTCCAGATGAGAGGTGGGGACCGAGCGGGCCAGCACGATGAACATCACCGTGTTGGTGGCCGCGGTGACGATCTGATCGGTGAGGTTCCAGCTGGCCCTGCGCGCCAGGCGCAGCGCCCTGCCCCGGCCGGCGGTCGGTTGGGGGCCGGGGGCCGTCGTCTCGATCTGGTCGAGGTCGACCGGTCCGGTGGGACGACCGTCCGGTCCCACATCGAGGGGGCCGTGGCCGCCTGTGGGGGCGGCACCGTCGTCCGTCACCCCGACAGTCTGGCAGGCTCGCTGCTCCGAGTGGGAGCGGGGCGGTGCGTAGGCCAGGATGGGGGTATGTCGAACCTGGGACCGTTGGGCAGCAAGCGCCAGCCGGGCCTGCCCACGCCACCGAAGGGCGAGCCGATCGCGCGGTACACCACCTACCTCGAGGCGCAGCGCGCGGTCGACCATCTGTCGGACCATCAGTTCCCAGTGCAGTTCGTCACGATCGTCGGCAGCGGACTGCGCATGGTGGAACGGGTGACCGGGCGGCTGACCTACGGCAGGGTCGCGGTGGCCGGAGCGGCGTCCGGCGCATGGTTCGGGTTGTTCGTGGGGCTGCTGATGTCGCTGTTCGGATCCTCCTACCCGACCGGGTTCGTGTTCGCCTCCATGGCCATCGGCTCGGCCTTCGGCATGTTGTTCGGCGTGATCTCGTACGCGCTGACCGGGGGGCGGCGCGACTTCACCTCGACCAGCCAGATCGTGGCCAGCGAGTACGAGGTGCTCTGCATGCCCGAGCACGCCCAGACCGCCATCGAACTGTTGCACCGGCTGGCAGGGGGAACCGGCCGCCCGTCAGACCCGAAGGGGGCCGCATCGATGGGAGGGGCCGTGACGGGGCCGATGGGGACCCGGCAGCCCGGGTGGCCGCCGTCGGTGCCGTCCGGCACGCCCTACCTGCCGCCGCCCACCGGGCCGCCGTCGCCCGGGCCGGGGCCGGGTGAGCCCGGGGGGCCGCCGGCACCGGCGGGCTGGTCCGGGTCCGAGGGCGACACCGCCGCCGAGCCGCCGGCCCCCGAGGTCCCGGTGACCGGGCCCACCTACGGGGAGATGATCGAGAAGAAGCGCCGCGAGGAGCGCGAGCGCGCCGACCGTGAGGTCGCCGAACGGATCGCCCGGGAGCGGGCCGACAGACCCGGTGAGGGTTCGTGACGGCTACAACCAGCCGTTGCGCCGGAACCCGCGGAACATGACGCTGCAGACCGCCAGCATGACCACCGTGACCACCGGATAGCCCCAGGTGCTGTGCAGCATCGGCATGTAGTTGAAGTTCATGCCGTACATCCCGGCGATCATGGTCGGCACCGCGGCGATGGCGACCCAGGCCGAGATCTTGCGCATGTCCTCGTTCTCGCTCACGGTCAGCCGGGCCAGGCCCGCCTGCAGGATCGAGTCGAGCAGTTCGTCATAGCTCTGGACCTGCTCACGCACCCGGATCAGGTGGTCCTCGACGTCGCGGAAGTACTCACGGATGTCCGGGTGCACCAGCCGCTGGGCCCGGTGAGCCAGCTCGTGAAGCGGCGTGGTCAGCGGGCTGACGGTGCGCTTCATCTCGATGATGTCGCGCTTGAGCTGGTAGATCCGCTCGACGTCCTGGATCCGCCGGCTGGAGAAGACCGAGGTCTCGATCTCCTCGATGTCCTCGTTCACCGCGTCCACGACCGCCAGGTAGTCGTCCACGACCTTGTCGGCGACGGCGTGCAACACGGCGGACGGGCCGAGTGCCAGCTGCTCCTGGTCGGCCTCGAGTCGCCGCCGCAGCCCGCGCATCGAGGCGTGCCGCCCGTGCCGGACCGTCACGGCGAAGTGCTCCCCGAGGAAGACCATGATCGCCCCGGTCTCGACGATGTCGCCGCCGGAGTCCGCGCCGCCGCGATCGTCCCGGTCGATGTAGGCCAGCGTGCGCAGGGCCAGGAACAGGACGTCGTCGTAGCGTTCGATCTTCGGCCGCTGCCGGTAGTTGGCGGCGTCCTCGAGGGCGAGTTCGTGGAGGTCGAACGCCTGGCCCAGCTGGGTCAGCTGATCGTTCGTGGGTTCGTGCAGGCCCAGCCAGATGAAGCCCTGCCCGCTGCGCGCGGCGCGACAGGCGGCGTCGAAGTCCTGATGCTCCTGGCGGACGCCGTCGACGTACAGCGCCCAGTCGACGGCGGCGTCGAGCATCAGGTGATTGAGCTCGGACGGCGCGGACTCGGCGGTCATGCTGGCCCGGCGGCCGCCGTTGACCTTGGTCGGGACGCGCGGTCGCAGCGGGATGGTGCGCGCCGCCAGGGGCAGGGTGCGGGGAGAGCGTGCCATGCGGTCACCTCCGGGGAAGCCTCCGCAGGCATGCCCGCCGCCCCGGTCAGGGCCGGGGCGAGACGGGGACGGTGACGCGGAGTGCAGCGGTGCGGGTGAGCGGAGAGGCCAGCCGGCTGGCCCCGGGACTATCGCCAGGTGGCATCCGGCTCACCTCCTCGCACTCGTCTGTCTCGACCGTGCCTCGACCGTGCGTCTGACGCGGCATCGGCCGAGCGATCACTCCCGCCCTCCGGGTTCACCCGATGTTCACTCTGTGTTCACCGGAACGTCCACCGCAGCCGGGCATTCCTCTCTGGAGAGACTAACCCGTCGATGCCGGTGATGCCGGTGATGCCGCCTCCCGGGGCAGCGCCGCCGCGGTGAGGACCACCAGTGCGGCGGTCCAGGCCAGCGGGGCGACCGCCGCGGGGGCGCCGTTCTCGAGCACCTTCTCGGGCAGCGAGCCGGCCGCGGTCCG
>CAYYCE010000373.1:0-3828 GCA_964469635.1 uncultured Kineosporiaceae bacterium | reverse complement strand
GGACATGACCGGCGGTGGTGAGGGCGGCGCCCCGCCGCAGAACTCCGCCGGCCCCCGGGTGGAGGTCGTCGGTGACGGCCCGGGCGAGCTGTGCGCGCTGGCCGAGCGGGTCGCGCGCACCGCCGGAAGCCTGGTCGAGCGGGGTCGTCGGGACGAGCAGATCGTCGTGGCCGCGACGAAGTCCAGCCCCACCGACGTGGTGACCCAGATGGACCGGGCCGCCGAGGAACTGATCCGGGGGCTGCTCGGGCGCGCCCGACCGGAGGACGCCCTGCTCGGGGAGGAGAGTGGCGGCGGCCGGCGCCGGGGCGGCGGCCTGACCTGGGTCGTCGACCCGATCGACGGCACCGTGAACTATCTCTACGGGCTGCCCGCCTATGCGGTCAGCGTGGCGGCGGTGCGGGGCGACCCGCTGCGGGTGGGGGGCTGGAGCCCACTGGTGGGGTGCGTGCACAACCCGGTCTCGGGGGAGACCTGGACCGCCATCGAGGGGCAGGGGGCCCGGCTGGACGGCGTCCGGCTGCCGGTGCGGTCCGCCCCCCCGCTGGATCGGGCGTTGATCGGCACCGGGTTCGGTTACCTGCCCGAGCACCGACGGGCCCAGGGACGGCTGGTCGCCGAGCTGCTGCCCCGGGTCCGGGACATCCGACGGATCGGCAGCGCCGCGCTGGACCTGTGCGCGGTGGCCTCGGGCCGCCTGGACGGCTACTACGAGAGCGGCCTGAACCCGTGGGACATGGCCGCCGGCTGGCTGGTGGTCACCGAGGCGGGCGGCGTCGTACTCGGCCCGGGCGGCGAGGCGCCGTCGTCCGAGCTGGTCGTGGCCGGCTTCCAGCCGCTGGCCGACCACCTGTTGCCGCTGGTGGACGGCGCCTGATCGGGCCCCGGCGCCGGGGCCGAGTCGGGTCTGGGTCGGCCGGAATCGTGTGGCGGTGGACACACCGGTCGAAGTCACGTCGACTCGGTTCGCCTCGGCGGCGCCCATAGTGCACAATCACCCAGCGCCATGGGGCACAACCAGCGTGCCCGCGGCGTTACGCGTGCGTCCGGCCCCGCGCGCGACCCGACTGTGTTGGAACGATGAGATCTCCCGGAGTGTGACCGTTCATGGCGACTGATTACGACGCGCCACGCAAGACCGATGACGAGCTCAGCGAGGACTCCATCGAGGAGTTGAAGGCCCGGCGCGTCGACAAGGGATCCGGTGCCGTCGACGAGGACGAGATCGAGGCCGCGGAGGGCTTCGAGCTGCCCGGCGCCGACCTGTCCAACGAGGAGTTGTCGGTTCGGGTGCTGCCGCGCCAGGCCGACGAGTTCACCTGTTCGCGCTGCTTCCTGGTGCACCACCGCAGCCAGCTGGCCAGCGAGAGCGGCGGGCAGCTGGTGTGCAAGGAGTGCGCCGCCTAGGACTCGGCGTCCTCGGCCGGGGTGCCCTCGGCCGGGGTGCCCTCGGCCCGGCTGCGTGGTCCGGGATCGAGCCGGGCCCGCGCGATCGCCTCCGTCAGGTGATCCGGGCGACGGCTGGACAGCAACCAGTAGGGCGTGGGGTCACGGGGGTCGCAGAGCCTCACCCGGACACCGGTCGCGATCCATCCGCGAATACACAGGTAGGCGCGGGCGTCGAGGCCGGGGCCGTGGGCATGCCGCATCGCCTCGACGTCCAGCGGCTCCACCGCTCCGATCAGGTCGAGCCCGATCTGGGCACGGCCCGCCCCCAGCCGGCCGTCGGCCACGGCGATCACCGGCGTGGTGTAGGTCAGGGCTGCGAGCAGCGCCGCGACGGCCACCACCCCGACACCGACGCCGAGCAGCGTGCCCCTGGGGGTGAAGACCAGGCCGAAGGTGGCGCCGAGGCCCACCGCCACCAGGTAGACCCACCAGGCCGGGTGCAGTTTCTCGGTGTAGGAGACGCTCACCGGACAAGGCTTTCACACCGGATAGGCTCGCGGACATGCGGATCCAGCTCCGCCGAGTGGACCCCGATCTACCCGTGCCCACCTACGCCCATCCGGGTGACGCCGGGGCGGACCTGGTCAGCGCGGTCGACGTGGTGCTCGATCCCGGTCGTCGCGCGCTGGTGCCGACCGGGACCGCGATCGCGCTGCCCGAGGGGTTCGCGGGCTTCGTCCATCCGCGCTCGGGCCTGGCGGCCCGTCACGGCGTTACGGTGGTGAACGCCCCGGGCACGGTGGACGCCGGGTACCGGGGGGAGATCAGCGTGACCCTGCTCAACACCGACCCCGAGCGGGCCTTCGTCGTGCACCGCGGGGATCGGATCGCCCAGCTGGTCGTTCAGCGGGTGGAGCGGGTCGAGTTCGTCGAGGTGGAGGAGCTGTCCGGGACCCCCCGGGGCGATGCCGGCTTCGGCTCCACCGGGGGCTTCGCGCAGCAGGAGGATGAGGGTCAGTGAGGCTGTTCGGCCGCCGGGACCGCGATGCCGGCGAGAGCACGCAGGATGTCGAGGAGCCGGAGGCGATCGGCCCCGAGGACGACGAGCCGCTGCGCGGTGGGCTCTCCCCCCGCCCGAACGGCCCCTGGGACCAGGACGAACAGCCCGACGCCGAGGGGTATGTGGACCTGGGCGGGCTGCGGCTGCGCGGCCGCACCGGCATGGAACTGCGCCTCGAGGTGGACGAGAAGACCGGTGCGGTGACCTCCGCCACCATTCAGCTGGGGGAGTCGGCGGTCCAACTGCAGGCCTTCGCGGCGCCCCGCAGCGAGGGCATCTGGGAGGAGATCCGGGCGGAGATCGCCTCGGGCATCACCCGCCAGGGGGGCACCGTCGAGGAGGTGCTGGGGGTGTTCGGGCCCGAGCTGCTCGCGCGGATCCCGGCCCGCTCCGCGGATGGGCGAACCGGTCACCAGCCCGCCCGATTCGTCGGGATCGACGGTCCCCGCTGGTTCCTGCGCGGCGTCTTCCACGGCAGGGCGGTCCACGACGCCGAGGCGGCGGTCGAACTGGAGTCGGTGGTCCGTGACGTGGTCGTGGTCCGGGGTTCGGAGGCCATGCCCCCGCGCGAGATGCTGGCCCTGCACCTGCCGGAGGCGGTGACGGCCGCCCAGGCACGCCAGGAGGACGGGACGGCCGCCGGGATCCCCGAGACGGCCCGTGACGATCTCCAGCCGTTCGAACGGGGCCCGGAGATCACCGAGATCCGCTGACGCGGGGGTGCGGACGGGGGATGTCGGGACGAGCCCGCGACGTGTCCGCCACGGGCATCTAGGCTGAGGAGATGGCATCGTCCACCGAGCCGAATGCTCCCGCCGCCTCGCGCTGGCGTGCCGCCATGGCGCGCATGCTGACCACCAAGGAGGAGCTCCACGCCTCCCAGGAGCACGAGAGTGCGGTGCGCATGGGCGGCACCCCGATCACGGAGCTGGTGTGCCGCACCCCGGCCACGGTGTGCGGCACCCTGCGCTCGGTCACGCTGCGACCGCGCGGAGGAGTGCCCGCCCTGGAGGCCGACGTGTACGACGGTAGCGGCACCTTGACAGTGGTCTGGCTGGGCAGGCGGCAGATCGCCGGGATCGAACCGGGGCGTCAGGTCCGCATCCACGGCATGATCACCCAAGGCGAGGGCGGTGGCCTGGCCGTCTTCAACCCGAGGTATGAGCTGGTGGCCCGTGAGCGCTGCTGAGGACGGCCCGGAGCCGACGCCCGGTCCGGCGCACGCGCCGGTGACCGGTCGGGGCGCGTTGGCCCAGGCCGTGGGGGAGCAGTTCTCGCTGGAGAAGTCCCTCGGCGGCGTGCAGGGCATGATCGAGGCCGTGGTGCCGATCACCGTGTTCTCGGTGCTCTACGGCATCACCCACGACCTGAGGCTGACG
>CAYYCE010000372.1:0-3834 GCA_964469635.1 uncultured Kineosporiaceae bacterium | reverse complement strand
CGGTGGGCCTCGTCCACGGCCGCGTCCCGCGGTGCCCGCCGCCGCAGCGCATGCTGCTGGGGACCGTCGACCCGCTTCTCGAAGACCCTTCTGTAGAAGACGTTCTCGGCGTCGAGAATGCTGGTGATCCGGGTGGGGTGGGTCGGGCGCAGCAGGCCCCACAGGGCACCCTCGCTCTGCCACACCGAGGCGAGCCACTCGACGTCCAGCCCCAGGCTCTGCGCGTAGCCGTAGACGACGGCGTTGAGCCCGCCGGCGCTCGCGCCGGCCAGCACATCGATGAGGACGTCGTCGTAGCCGGCGCGGGCGAGCAGGTCCAGGTAGACGACGGCCCGCCGGCCCTCGGGCGAGGCGGGGTCGAGCAGGTGGCGCGGCCACGACTCGGGCCGGCCGTGGAGCTGCCGGATGACGGCGGCCCGGCGCAGCACGTCGAGTTCGGCGACGGCGCCCCCGATCCAGACCGCGAGCGAGACCCCGCCGCGCATGGCCAGCGCCAGGCGCAGCTGACGACCAGGGTGTCCGTCCATGTGCCCGCCCATCCGCGATGTCCGTCCAGGAGATGTCCGCCGAGGATCCGTGTCACCGGTGGAGGACGGCGGGGCGCCGGTTGATACCCGCCGGTCGATGCCCCCGGTCGTGAGGCGATCCTAGGCCGGATCCCATCCGGCCATTCTCGCCGTCCCCGGCTGCCAGGATGACGGGGTGAGCCCCGCGGTGACCCCATGGTGACGGGAGCGCCGCCGCCGTTCGCGCGCCGTCCGGTGCTGGCGGCGGCGGCCGCGGTGGCCGTGCTGCTCACCGCGGTGTCGGACCGGTACGACTTCCACCGCGACGAGCTGTACTTCCGGATGCTGCCGCCCGCCCGGGGTTACCTCG
Organism: uncultured Kineosporiaceae bacterium; assembly: GCA_964469635.1. GTDB lineage: Bacteria > Actinomycetota > Actinomycetes > Actinomycetales > Kineosporiaceae > JADJPO01. The sequence goes on along the minus strand of CAYYCE010000372.1, from coordinate 2,958 downwards.
ACCAACCGCCGCTGATCCCGTGGCTGGCCCGTGGCCTCACCCGATTCGTGGCCGACGAACCCTGGGCGCTCCGGCTGCCCGCCACCGCCGCCGCGACGGCCGCCGTGGTCGTCCTCGCGCTGGTGACCCGCGAACTGGGTGGGGACCGGACGGCGCAGACCGCCGCCGCCTGGACCTACGGCTTCTCGGTGCTGCCGCTGCTGCTCGGCCACGTGCTGCTGACCTCCTCGATCGACCTGCTGGCCTGGCTGCTGGTGAGCTGGTTCGCGATCCGGGCGCTGCAGGGGCGCGAGCGGTGGTGGTCGGCGGCGGGGGCGGTCGCCGGGGTCGCCACCTACGGACGGTGGCTGATCGCCTGGTTGGCGGTGGGCCTGCTGCTCGGACTGCTGCTGGTCGGCCCCCGGAGCGCGCTGCGCTCGCGGTGGCTGTGGTGGGGCGCGTCCGCCGGGCTGGTCCTGGCCGCGCCGAACCTCGCCTTCCAACTGACCCACGGCCTGCCGCAGCTGCGGATGGGGGCGGCGCTGGGGGAGAGCAACGGCGCCGAGGTCAGGATCCTGATGTGGCCGTTCCTGCTGATCCTGCTCGGCCCACACCTGGTGGGGTTGTGGGGCTCGGGGCTGGTCGGGCTGTGGCGGCGCCCGGACCGGCGCGCCGTCCGGCCGTTCGTGGTGGTCTTCGTCGTCGTCCTGGCCCTGACCTTCCTCAGCGGGGCCCAACCCCACTACCCGATCGGGATCCTCGCCGTGCTGCTCGCGGCGGGTTGGGTGGGCCGGCCGGCGCCCGATCGCGCGGCGGTCGGGTGGCTGACGGCCGGCGCGGCGATCTCGATCCTGTTCGCGCTGCCGGTGCTGCCGCAGCGGGTGGTGGCCGCCACCCCGCTGCCCGCGATCAACGTGGTGACCGCCGATCAACTCGGCTGGCCCGCGTACACCCGCCAGATCGCCCAGGTCTGGTCGCGGCTGCCGGACGGCGAACGGGCCCGGGCCGCGGTGATCACCAGCAACTACGGGGAGGCGGGGGCCGTCGACCGCTACGGGCCCGCCCTCGGCCTGCCGGTCCCCTACAGCGGGCACAACGCGCTCGCGGAGGTCGGCCGGCCCGCCGACGACGTCCGCACCGTGGTCCTGGTCGGTGGACAACTGCCCGCGGTCGAGCCGCTGTTCGGATCCTGCCGGCTGGCGGACCGGCTCGACAGCGGGCTCGGGGTCGACAACGAGGAGGAGGGGCAGCCGATCGCGGTGTGCCGCGACCCGGTCGCCCCCTGGTCCCGGCTCTGGAGCGATTTCGCCCATTTGGACTGATTTCGCTGCGCCGTCCGGGGCGCATTTGACCCTGTCTTGGGGATTGCCGGCTCTGCGCGGCGGTGTCCTGCGGTTAGCTTGGGACGCCATGGTCAGGCATCGCATGTCCCCACCCCCGCGCCGGCGCCCTCTCGTTGTGGCCGCCGTCGCGGCCGTCGTCGTCGCCGTGACGGGGCTGGGCTACTTCGTGCTGCGGCCCGGTTCCGCCCACCCCGCCTCGCTCGTGCTCGCCTCGCCCACCGGCGACGTCGCGACCGCGCCCACCGCGCCGAACGCCTCGGGGTCCCCGGGCGCGACCTCCGGAGCGGCCTCGCCCACCGCCTCGGGTGCGGCGTCGTCCCCGGGCGCGACGGCCGGTTCGAGCCGCACCACCACCACCACCGCACGCGCCACCACCTCGACGACGACCCGCTCGACGACGACCCGCGCCCAGGCTGCGGCCACCACCTCCGCCCGGACCAGCGCGTCCTGCACCGCCCCGGTCTTCACCACCTCGGACACCAACGGCGGGTGGAGCACTGCGGGCTACTACGTGCACAACAACGTCTGGAACGCCTCGGAGGCCGGGCCCGAGACGCTTCACGCCTGCTCGGCGCGGAACTGGTACGTGGTCTCGAACCAGCGCAACCTGTCGAGCAACCCGGGCTCGGTCAAGTCCTACCCCAACGTGCACAAGGACTACAGCGGCGAGCGCATCTCCTCGTACTCGCACATCACGAGCACCTTCGCCGCCACCAGCCCGCACGTGGGCATCTACAACGTCGCCTACGACCTGTGGCTGAACGGGGTCGCCGACTCGGGCTCGACCGAGGTCATGATCTGGACCGAGAACTACAAGCAGGTCCCCGCCGGCTCCAAGGTCACGACCGTGAGCTTCGGCGGGGTCAGCTACGCGGTGTGGAAGAGCTCGGACAACTCCTACATCGCCTTCGTGCCGTCGAAGGTCATGACGTCGGGGAGCCTGGACCTGCTGCAGATGCTCACCTGGCTGATGTCCAAGGGGTGGCTGCCGAACGACTCGACGATGGGGCAGATCTGCTTCGGCATCGAGGTGGTCTCCACCGATGGCGCCGAGGCCACGTTCTCGGTCACCGACTTCTCGGTCTCCGACGGTTAGTCCCGCGCGGGCGGGGTGAGGAGGTCACCCTATGCTCGGCGGCATGGAGGTCCTCGCCGCGCCCATCCCGGGCGCGTTCGTGATCACGCCGGTGGTCCACGGTGACGACCGGGGATCGTTCCTGGAGTGGTTCCGCCACGAGGCGACCACCGAGGCCATCGGCCACCGGTTCGAACTGGCGCAGGCGAACTGCTCGGTGAGTCGGCGCGGCGTCGTCCGGGGCATCCACTACGCCGACGTCCCGCCGGGCCAGGCCAAGTACGTGACCTGCGTGCAGGGTGGCGTCCGGGACGTGATCGTGGATCTGCGGGTGGGCTCGCCCGGCTTCGGCCGGTGGCACGCGGTGAGGCTGGACGACGTCGACCATCGTGCGGTGTACCTGCCCGAGGGCCTCGGCCACGGCTTCGCGGCGCTGACCGATCAGGCCACCGTCGTCTACCTGTGCAGCACGGTGCACAACCCCGACGCCGAGCACGGCGTCCACCCGATGGATCCCGACCTCGGCATCGACTGGGGGTTGGAGACCCTCGTGCCACCGGC
>CAYYCE010000371.1:0-3842 GCA_964469635.1 uncultured Kineosporiaceae bacterium | reverse complement strand
GACGGCCTCGTCGAGGCCGATCACGGAGGGCACGGGCCCCAGTCTGCCGGGTGCCCGGTGGCCGATCAGGGAGGCGAGGAATGAACGCCGACACGCGACGGCGGACCACGACCCGGCTGGCGCGGGCGCTGGGGCTGGCGGGGGTGGCCGGTGTCGCCGCCACCGGAGTGCTGCTGGCCCGAGCCGAGCGCCGACGACGCGCCGTGACCCCTGAGCAGGTTCGGGACCGGCTGCACGAGCGCCACCGGGCCGCCGAGATCGACGGGGGGTCCGAGGGCGACCGGGACGCCTGATCACGCGTCGGGGGTGGTCCCCCGACTCTCGCGCCGGGTCGGCACCGCGTCCTGTTCGGCCATCCGGGTCAGCATCACGTTGTAGGCCTCGAGTTCGGCGTCACCGTCCCGGTCGGCGGCCCGGTCGCGCCGGCGCGCCTCCCGGTCGTCGGCCCGGGCCCACTGGATCGCCAGGATCAGCACCACGGCCAGCGTCGGCAGCTCTCCCAGTCCCCAGGCCAGGCCGCCGCCGAACTGCTGGTCGGCCAGCGGCGCGTCCCCCCAGACGCGATCGGCCGCGATGGCGCCGAAGAAGTCGGAGGCCAGCACCGAGCGCCCCATCATCAGCGCCACCCCGAAGAAGGTGTGGAACGCGATCACGGCGAACATGAAGACCATCCGCATCGCCGGTGTCGGCCGCTTCGGCCCCGGGTCGGGACCGATGATCACCCACAGGAAGAGGTAGCCGGAGAACAGGAAGTGGATGTGCATCAACTCGTGGCCGACGTGGGTGCGCAGCGCCAGGCCGAACAGCGGTGAGAAGTAGAACAGGAACAGGGTGCCGGCGAACAGGAACCCGGCCACCGCGGGCCGGGTGAGCTGCCGGGCGTACCAGGACTCCAGGACGGCGAGCGTCCACTCCCGCGCCCCCCGGGTGCCGTCGTGGCGCGAGGGCAGGGTGCGCAGGGCCAGGGTGATGGGTGCCCCCATGACCAGCAACAGCGGCGCCCCCATGGTCAGGATCATGTGGCCGAGCATGTGGGCGCTGAACAGGACCCGCCCGTAGACCATCGGACCGCCGCTGGTCAGCCAGAACACGAGCGCCAGACCGGCGAACCAGGACGCCGTGTATCCGATCGACCACCGGTCGCCGCGCCGGCGCATCCGCAGGACGCCGGCGAGGTAGAGGCCGCCGGCGCCGAGGATCACCAGGACCCACAACAGGTCGGGCTGCCAGGAGAACAACCAGCGGGCCAGGGTCGGCGCCGGCGGCATCGGGTAACCGGTCAGCGATTCGGTCAGGGTCTGGGAGGTGAGCGGCGTGTCCGGCACCGGCGGTGCGCTGCGGGCCAGGGCGGCGGCCAGCCCGACGGCCACCGCCATCACCGCGAGCTCACCGATCACCAGCCGCAGGAAGGCCTTCGGCGCACCGGAGTCGAGGGCGGCGAGGGTGTGCCTGCGGTGTCGCCACCCCGCCAGACCGAGCACCACCAGGGCGACCGTCTTGAGTACGACGATCTGGCCGTAGCGGGTGGTGAGTTCGGCGGGTGAGCCGATCCGGATCCAGGCGCTGGCCACCCCCGAGAGCGCCACCAGGGCGAACGACGTCAGCGCCAACGGCGAGAATCGGTGGGCGGCCCGGACGGCGGCGGGAGCGACGCGAAGCCCGGGCCACAGCAGGAGCAGGCCCAGCAGGCCGCCGACCCACACCGAGACCCCCAGCAGGTGAAGTCCCAGGCCGGTGACCGCGGTCTCGTGGCTGCTGGTCCCGGAGGCGTGGCCGGCCAGGGCGGGCGGGATCAGCCCCGACATGGCGGTCAGGGCCAACAGCCCGGTGGCCCGCAGGGTGCGCGCACCCACCGCGAGCAACGACACCACGGCCGCCACCACGATGGTGAACAACTGCCCCTGCCCCAGTTCGACGCCCGTGACGTAGGCCCACAGTTGGGTGCCGAAGGTCGGGTCGTCCAATCGGGTTCCGCCGATGTCGGCGAACGTCAGCGCGGTGAGTACCAAGGTGGCCACCGCCCACCCCCCGGCCGCGGCGCCGGCCCAGACCAGGGCGGGCGGGTGGGCCCGGGTGCGGCGGTCCAGGCCCGACCGGCCGCCGCCGGTGGCGGGCAGCGCGACCGCGGCCAGCACCAGGACGCCGATGGTGAGCGCCGCGCAGAGATCGACGACGACCTTCAGGACCGGGATGCCCCAGCGCACCAGAGGTCCCGGGTCACCGAGCAGCAGCGGTGCGGTGGCACCGGTGTACAGGCCGGCCGACAGGGTCACGAGGACGGCGAGCAGAACCACGGCGGGCAGCACCGCGGTACCGCGTTGGCGGGCGGGCGGCGTGCCGGCGGGCGCCGACCGCGGTGGGGCCGAGGTGCTCACGGCCTCCACTCTAGGCGCGCCGTCCGCGGCCGTTACACGGGTCGCAGTTCGTCGGCGTAGCTCACAGAGGTCCGTTCGAGGACGCCGTCCGGGGAGAGCGTGTACTGCCCCATCCGCCACAGCGGCGGGGAGTAGGCGTGGATCGAGACCGAGCCGTCCTGCCCGCCGTTCATCCGGTGGATGTGCTCCGGGCCGAAGTCGATGGACGCGCCCGCGGCGAGCCGCCGGGTGGGGTCCGCACCGTCGACGCGCAGTCGGCCCTCGGCCACCACGCCCCGGACGACGGCGACGGCACCGCTGGAGGTGTCGTGGTCGTGCCATCCGGTGTCGTCCACGACCCTCCAGCTGAGCACCCAGACATCGACGTGGCTGTCCCGGTGCAGGCAGGCGTAGTGGCGCGGTCCGCCGTCGTGGCCCGCCAGCGGCCGCCACAACTCGGGCCGCAGGGCGAGTTCGTCGACCAGCCGGCGCAGCTCGCCGCGGGTCAGCGTGCGCGCCGGCAGCGGTGTCAGCCCCGGGACCGCGGACAGGTCCAGTCGGACGGCGGTGCGGTCGTCGTGGACCGAATGGGTTGCGGTCACGGTCATCGCGGGGGGCCCTTCAGCAGTCGCATCGGGTTGACGGAGAACAGCAGCCGGCCGAAGGCCTCGCCCAGACCCGGATCGACGGCGTGGGCGTAGGGCTCGTCGGAGCCGTTGACGAGGGCGTCGACACCGACCACGCGCACCATGGCGTCGATGGCCGTGGCGCCGTAGGAGGAGGTCTCGTAGTGGACCGTGGGGTGGACCCGGAAAGCGCCGCCCCGGGCCAGCAGGCGCTCGTGGTGCAGCGGAGCCAGTCCCGCCAGCGCCACGAAGGCGATCCGCTGTGCGGGGAAGGCGGCCGGGGCGACGACATGCCAGGCATGCCAGGCCGCAGCCTGCTGCGCGACATAGGGCACCAGCGGCGGCCACCACGGCGGGACCGAGGCCCCCCGCCCGCCGGACAGTCCGGTGGGCGCGCCGGGGTGGACCAGGATCGGCAGATCGGCCTCGGTGCACACCTCGATCAGCGGGCCCAGCCGCTCGAGGTCGCCGGGAGTGGCGAGCGCCGCGGCGGGCAGGTGCAGTCCCAGCACCCCGGGGCGTGCCAGGTCCCGCCGGAGCCGGTGCGGGTCGGGTTCGACGAGCGCGGTGGAGACCCACGGGGCGAACGGCGGGCCGAACTCGGCGGCCCCGTCGTGCCACAGCTCGATCAGCGGCCGGGCCTGCGCGGGATGGAGCCATTCGATGCCCAGCCCGGCGGACAGGCTCAGGCCGATCAGATCCGCCGGCCCGCCCAGCTCCTGGAGGGCGCCCACCCGCCGGCCGGGGTCGTGGGCGGCCGGCTCGAACCGGTAGGGCGGTTCGCCGTCCAGGTGAAGGGTCCCGCCCGACAGGCGTGGCGGGCTGCTGCGGCGGCGGAGCGCCTCGACGACGCCCGGGGGCA
>CAYYCE010000370.1:0-3848 GCA_964469635.1 uncultured Kineosporiaceae bacterium | reverse complement strand
GGAAGGGCTCGTGCCGGCCGACAAAGCGGCCTCCGCGCGCGGGCGGCTCACCGCGCTGCGGGCGATCATCCTGTCCGACACCGGGGCCTACGCCTCGCTCGGCGGACCGGTGCTGCAGCGGGCCTGTACTCACGCCGGCGGGCCCTACAACTTCCACAGTGTCGACATCCTCGGCATGGCCGTGTACACCAACAACCCGCCGTCCGGGGCCTTCCGCGGTTTCGGTGTCTCGCAGAGCGCCTTCGCCATGGAGGGGTGCGTCAACGAGCTCGCGGAGCGGTGCGGCATGGACGCCTGGCGGTTCCGCCACCAGAACGTGGTGCGGCCGGGCGACGAACTGCCGAACGGGCAGATCGTCGAGTCGGACGCCGGCATCGCCGAATGTCTCGAGGCCCTCAAGGGCGACTTCTACGCCCGGACCGACGCGGGGTTGGCCATCGGCATCAAGAACACCGGCGTGGGAATGGGTCTGGTCGACACCGGTCGCTGCCTGCTGTCGATCGAGGGCGGCAGGGTCCACATCCGCACCTCGGCCGCCGACATGGGGCAGGGGATCGCGCAGATGGCCGAGCACATGCTGGACGAGACGGTGAACATCTCCCCGGACGACATCGTGTTCGAGCTGCCCGACACCGTGCGCACCCCCGACTCGGGCACCTCGACCGGCTCGCGGCAGACCCTGCTCACCGGCGAGGCGGTGCGACTGGCCGCCGAGCAGTTGCGCGCCGCGCTGGCCGAGGTGGACGGGCTCGAGCGGTTGGAGGGCCGGGAGTTCTTCGGCGAGTTCTCACCCGAGACCGACCCGCTGGGCTCGCAGAAGGCGCACCCGGTCTCGCACGTGGCCTACAGCTACGGGGCACAACTGGTGCTGCTCGACGACTCGGGCGCGGTCGAGAAGGTGGTGTGCGCCTACGACGTGGGCACCGTCGTCAACCAGCAGGCCGCCGAGGGCCAGATCGAGGGCGGCGTGGTGATGGGGCTCGGATACGCGCTCACCGAGGAGTTCGTCGTCGAGGACGGCTACCCGAAGACCCGCTACGGCCAGCTCGGCCTGATCCGGTCGAACAAGACCCCCGCCATCGAGGTGCGGTTCGTCTCGGCTCCGGGGCGGGTCCCGTACGCCTACGGCGCCAAGGGGATCGGCGAGATCTGCCTGATCCCGACGGCGCCCGCCTGCGCCCAGGCCTACTACCTGCGCGACGGTCGGCGCCGCTACCACCTGCCGATGCACGGGACCGCCTACAAGCGCTGACCCGCGCCACGGGTTCCTCAGGTGGCGACGGACATGATCCGGTCGTGGCTGACGGGGTCGGTGATGCCCTCGGTCAGGAAGACCAGGACGTCGTCCTCCTCACCCAGGCCCAGCCCGTCCCGATGGGCCAGCGCGCCGGCCAGACCCGCCGCCCCGCTCTCCCCGGCGGCGATGCCGTCCCGGGCGAGCAGCCGGATCGCCTCCTCGGCGTCGGCGTCGAGCACGGTGGTGCAGGCGTCGTAGCCGTGGCGGACGTCGTCCCAGGCCACGACGGACGGCGTGGCGCAGTTGAGGCCCGCCATGATCGAGTCCTGGGCCCCGGTGATGGTCGTGAGCTCGCCCCGTTCGAGGCTGGTGGTGACGCAGTCGGCGCTGACCGGCTCGACCCCGACCAACAGCCGCGCGGGGCGGTGGGCGAAGTGGCGGGCCACGGCGGCCGCGAAGGCCCCGACCCCCATCTGGGCCAGCACCAGCGTGGGCTCGGGCATCGACCCGGCGGCGATCGCGTCGGTGGCCTCGTGCAGCATCGTGCCGTAGCCGTCGATCACCCACCGGGGGGTGTCGGTGTAGCCCTCCCACGAGGTGTCGGAGACCACCACGTGGTCGGCGTCGGCCAGGGCGGCGCTGGCGGCGACCGCGTCGTCGTAGCCGCCGTCCACCACCCGGACGTGCGCGCCCTCACCCCGGATGGCCTCGATCCGGCCGGCCACCGTGCCGGCCGGCACGAGGATGATCGCGGCCAGCCCCAGCAGCCGCGCCATCAGGGCCACCGCCCGGCCGTGGTTGCCGTCGGTGGCGGCCACCAGGGTGGGCCCGGCGCCCGCGTCGGCGAGCGCCGTCCGCAGTTCCGCCAGGCTCGGCGACGGGCCGGGGGTGCGGCCGAGGTGGGCCATCACGGTGAGGTAGGTGGCCCACGAGGCTCCGAGGATCTTGAAGGACGGCGTGCCGAGCCGCTGTGACTCGTCCTTGACCCACACCGAGCGGACGCCGAGTCGCGCGGCGGCGTGCGGCGCCGGGCGGATCGGGGTGGCGGCGAAGCCGGGGAGCGAGGCGTGGAAGGCGCCGTCGTCGAGGGCCGGCGGCGGCAGGCGGGCCCGGTCGACGGCGGTGTTGCGGACCAGACGGGCGGCAGGTGGGGTCATCGGGCTTCCTGTGTCAGGTGGGGTCGTCGATCTCGCCGTAGGCGACGGGGTTCTGGCTGGCGTTGTCCAGCGGGTCGGGGCGGCCGATCAGTGGGTGGTCGCCGATGGGGCGGCCCACGATGGCCAGTCGGTCGCCGTGGATGGAGACGCCGTCGATGGTGCCGACCAGCCGGACGACCTCGGCGTGGGCGATGATCAGCCACGGCGAGGAGACCACCCGATCGGCCTGCATGCGCCAGACCCCCCGACCGCGCAGCCAGGTCTCGTGGATCGAGGCGCCCTCGCGGAAGCCGACGCGCTCGCGCCCCAGCGCGTCGCCCACCGCGGCGGGACCGTCGGCTCCCAGACGTACCCGGATAGCCCGCACCGCGCGGGAGTCCTCCGGCGCGTTCTCGCCCTGGGCGATGCCCAGCCGGCGCAGCGTCGCCAACTCCTCCGCCTTGGTGATCTGGGCGGACTCGGCGAGCACGCCGGCGATCAGGGCCTTGCGCTGCCCGTCCAACTGGTTCCACCGGGTGCCGAAGGTGAGTGGGTGCGGATCGCCGGGGACCGGTTGCCCGGCGAGCAGGCAGCACAGGGCCAGGAAGGCCTGGTCGGTGCTCGACCAGAGGGGCTCGTTGGACAGTTCGGCGACCCGGGACCAGTCGATCCGGCCCTCGCCCTCGCCGGCGCCGATGACGTACGGCGCGATCTTGCTCAGCAGCGACGGCACGCTCGCCAGGATCGCGGCGGCGGCCTCGGCGCCCTGGGACCTCGGGAACGTCATGGCGGCCATGGTACAGGCGTCTATGGTCAGGGCATCTTGACTATATCGAGAGCATGATTGACTTTGGCAAATGTAGGATTACCTTGGATGATGTTCCACAACCTCATGTGATGTCTCGCGAGAACCCGAGGAGTGATCGGCGGATGGGTCTTCAGGAGCAACTGGACCTGCTGGACGGGTTGGACCACCGGGGTCTCTACGAGGACGACGTCCTGCTCACCTGGGACCGGTCGGACGACGAGTTGCGTGCCCTGCTGGCCGTGGCCGACGCCCTTCGGGCCCTGCGGCGGGCGAACCGGAGCTGCCGGATCTTCGACTCGGGTCTGGGGATCTCGCTGTTCCGCGACAACTCCACCCGCACCCGGTTCTCCTTCACCTCGGCGTGCAACCTGCTGGGCCTGCAGGTGCAGGACCTCGACGAGGGCACGTCGCAGATCGCCCACGGCGAGACGGTGCGCGAGACCGCGAACATGATCTCGTTCATGGCCGAGGTCGTCGGCATCCGCGATGACATGTACATCGGCAAGGGCCACTCCTCCATGCGGGAGTTCGCCCAGTACCTCCAGGAGGGGTACCGGTCCGGCGTCCTCGAGCAGCGCACCACCCTGGTCAACCTGCAGTGCGACATCGACCACCCCAGCCAGTCCACCGCCGACCTGTTGCACCTCGTCCACAGCTTCGGCTCGCT
>CAYYCE010000369.1:0-3857 GCA_964469635.1 uncultured Kineosporiaceae bacterium | reverse complement strand
CCGCCAGACCCTCGAGCAGGTACTGCGGGTTGAACGCGAGCACGACCTCGTCGCCGTCGAGTTGGGCCTCCACCGCCTCGGAGGCCTGGGCGTCCTCGCCCTGACCGGCCTCGAGCACGATCGAGGAGTCGGCGAAACGCAACCGGACGGCGGCGTGACGCCCGGCCACCAGGGCGACCCGGCGCGCGGCCTCCGACAGCGCGCCGGTCGACACCTCCGCGCTGCCCAGGTGCTCACTCGGGAACAGGCCCAGCACCTGGGGGTACTCGCCGTCCATCAGCAGCGACGTGGTGAGCCGGCCACCCGCGCCGAACCCGATCAGCTCGCCGCCCGCGGCGTCCGTGGGGAGGGCGAGGACGACGTCGCCGATGGCGCCGAGTGCCTTGGAGACCTCGGACAGCGTGCGGGCCCGCACCAGCGCCGTGGTCTGGATGCCGGCTGTGGCGGGCCGCCACGGCAGGGTCCGCACGGCCAGCCGGTACCGATCGGTGGCCACCAGGGTCAGCCTGTCGTCCTCGACCTGCGCCTGGATCCCGGTCAGCACCGGGCGGGTGTCGTCCCGGCTGGCGGCGACGGTCACCTGGGCGACGGCCTGGGTGAGGTCGCGGCCGCTGACCACGCCGGAGGCCTCGGGCATCGCGGGCAGGCTCGGGTAGTCGTCCACCGGCATCGTCAGCAGCGTGAACCGGCTGGCGCCGCAGGTGAGTTCGACGCGCGAGCCGTCGGTGGCGACGTCCACCGGCCATGCCGGCAACGAACGCGAGATGTCGGCGAGGAGCCGACCTGAGACGAGCACCGTGCCGCCGTCCGCGACATCGGCCGCCACCTCGATCCGGGCGGACACCTCGTAGTCGAAACTGGACAGCCGCAGTACGCCCTCGGAACTCGCCTCGAGAAGCAGCCCGGCGAGCACCGGGACCGGGGGGTTGCTCGGGAGTGCACGGGCCACCCAGGTGACCGCCTCGGCAAGAACGTCTCGCTCGACCCGGAACTTCACGAAATCCGCCTTCCTGCGAGACACCGACCCCGGTACGTCGGATCGTCTGGTCACGGCCGATCCGCATGGTCGTCGAGCGCCCCGTTGACGTGCTCGTCTGGTGGCGCCCCGAGGGGAGGGGCCGTCGTCGAACGGCCTCGAGATCGGGCGCGCGGAACGACAGTACGCGAGTGGGCGGGTACAGGTGAAGCCGAACGGCGTGGCCGCGGGCGGGTCGACCGACACCGCGAGTCCGTTGCTCGAAACAGCCCGTTGTGAGCGGGTGAACTCTCATCGATGGATAGATCTCGGGTTTGTCATAGCGGTTGTGGACGCTGTGGGAAACCAGTGGTCGGTGCTGGTCAGGGCGGGGACGGGGGTGTCGACGAGGAGTGGACGAGTCGGGGTCGACGGTGGACCGGGCGGGGACGGCGCGACACGGCTCCACGGGCAGCCGACGGTCGGTGCACATGGAACGGCCGCGGGTCCACAACCCGCGGGGGACGGTCCCATGGATACCCACAACCTCTCCACAAGCGGTGGACTGGTCCCAGGGGTGCGCGGGGGTCGTGGGGCCGTTTACGCACCGTTGATGGTTTTCCGGTGCTCGATCCACAGAGTTGTCCCCAAACTGTGCACGAGATGGTGTCCACATCGGTATGCACACTTTTTGTCGCGAAGGGATACTGAGAGTCGTTTGAGGTGACAATCAGGGGCGTTGGGCACCGTGTCCGGCTGTGCGGTCATCAGCATTCCAGGGCTGTCCCTCGGTCCCGTCCGCTGCCACATCAGTGCTGGTCAACGGCCAGTTGGCGGGAGAGAGCGGACGACGGACGGTGCCGGTGCAGGGCCTCGGACCGTGGTTCCGGTTCGATCACCGGAACGGGATGGTTCGTCTCTGCGAGTGCCGGCACGGGGAGCCGGATCGCTCGGACGGCGGATTCCGGCGGTCATCCCCACTGTGGATAACCGCCCATCAATCGGTCACGTTCGGTGAAGATCTGGGGTGCCCGATCAGGGCCGTCAGGAGCGGGCGGACTGCCGGATCCGGTTGGTGAGCTCGGTGACCTCGGTGTAGGTCTTGCGCCGTTCGGCCATCAGGTGCCGGATCTTGCGCTCGGCATGGATCACCGTGGTGTGGTCACGGCCGCCGAACTGCTGGCCGATCTTCGGCAGCGAAAGGTCGGTCAGTTCCCGGCACAGGTACATCGCGATCTGGCGCGCGTTCACGAGGACCCGCGAGCGGGAGGACCCGCACAGATCCTCCAGGGTGAGCTCGAAGTAGGCGGCGGTCTGGGCCATGATCGTCGCCGCTGTGATCGTCGGGGTGTCGTCGGCGGGGATCAGGTCCTTGAGCACGATCTCGGCAAGCGAGAGGTCCACCTGCTGGCGGTTGAGACTGGCGAATGCGGTGACCCTGATGAGGGCCCCCTCCAGCTCGCGGATGTTCGTCGAGATCCGGCTGGCGATGTACTCCATGACATCGTCCTTGACCTCGAGCCGCTCGACGATCGCCTTCTTTCGCAGGATGGCGATCCGCGTCTCCAGATCCGGCGGCTGGACATCTGTGATCAGCCCCCACTCGAAACGGCTGCGCATCCGCTCCTCGAACCCGGCCAGTTGCTTCGGGGGGAGATCGGAGGTGATCACGACCTGCTTGTTGGCGTTGTGGAGGGTGTTGAACGTGTGGAAGAACTCCTCCTGGGTCTGAACCTTGCCCTGCAGGAACTGGATGTCGTCGATGAGCAGCACGTCGACGTCCCGGTAGCGGCGCTGGAAGGTACCGGCCTTGTCGTCGCGGATGCTGTTGATGAAGTCGTTGGTGAACTCCTCCGAGTTCACGTACCGGACCTTGACCCCGGGGTAGAGGTTGGCGTCGTAGTGCCCGATCGCGTGCAGCAGATGGGTCTTGCCCAGCCCGGAGTCGCCGTAGATGAACAGTGGGTTGTAGGCCCTGGCCGGCGCCTCGGCCACCGCAACGGCCGCCGCGTGCGCAAAGCGGTTGCTGGCGCCGATGACGAAGCTCTCGAAGGTGTATTTGGGGTTGAGTCGGGTCGGTTCCCCGGGGCTCACCCGGGCCCCCCGGCCGGTCCCGGCACGCAGCAACTCGGGGCGGCTGCCCTCGTACGTGGGCGGATCCGAGAGGTCGCTCGTCTCCCCGGACCCCGGCCCGGCGGCGACCGGATCATCCTGGCGGCGATGATCCATGCCGCGGTGGCCGGTGTGATCGCCGAGGCGATCGGGCTCGCGGTCGGCTCCGTCGCCGAGGTCGCGGGGGGAACCGGTGCGGTGGAGCGGCGGCAGGTGTAGCGGCGCCGTGACGGTGGCGTCGGAGGGCGCGCGAGTTGCGGAGGTCGGGTTCGCGGGGGCAGGACTCCCGTCGCCCGACGCCTGGGCGAGGGAGTTGTCGATGGTCACCGCGAGCCGGACGGCGAAACCGAGCTCCTTCGACAGCGCGCCCGTGATCGCCTCGTGCATGCGGTGCTCGAGGACTTCCTTCGTGAGATCGTTGGGTGCGGCCAGCAGGGCGGTGTCGTTCAGCAGGCCGACGGGCCGGGTGAGTCGCACGAACGCCCGTTCCTTGGGACTGATTCCCTGGGCGTCGAGAGTCGTCACCGCACGGTGCCACACGGCGGTGAAGTCGACTCCCGGAGTGGTCACGTCGGCTCACCTCCTGCCTGGCATAGCACGGCGCACAACAGTCCACATACTTGTCCACACCCTGTGCACAAAAGCTGGCCGTCCGTTGCCAATCGGGCGGAGCGACTCTCCCGCCGTCCCCCGTTGGCCGCCCGGACCCAGGTCGCGTCCCCGGACGTCCGACCAGAGTGCCGGTTCGCACCGGGTTCCCCCACTCCCCGGAGTGTCCCCGGCGTGTCGG
>CAYYCE010000368.1:0-3876 GCA_964469635.1 uncultured Kineosporiaceae bacterium | reverse complement strand
CACCGCCATCGCCGTGCCGTCGATCACCTGGCAGCATGGGCTGCCCGCGGTCCCTGCGGCGTCTCGGGGCGTCGATGCCGGCGGCGTTCGTCGCCGCCGCCGGGGGCGCGGGTGGCAGCGGGTGGGAGCGGGAATGGCCGACAGCTCGGTGGAACTGATGCGGCGGCTCCACGAAGAGCACGCCGGCGCGCTCTGGGGGTACTGCCTGCGTCTGACCGGCAACGACCACGCGCGGGCCGAGGACGTCGTCCAGGAGACGATGCTGCGCGCCTGGCGTCACGTGGCCCGGCTCGACGAATCCCGCGGGTCGGTGCGCTCCTGGTTGTTCACCACCGCTCGCAACATCGTCATCGACGAGTGGCGCGGCCGGCGTTCGCGCAGTGAGCTGCCCGTCGCCGCGGTGCCCGAGCCGGGCGAGGTCCAGGACCGGACCGACCAGCTCCTGCAGTCCTGGGTGGTGGCCGAGGCCCTTCGACGGCTGTCCCGGGAGCATCAGGTGGTGCTCCTCGAGTGCTACTACCGGGGTGCCTCCGTCGCCGAGGCCGCTCAGCGGATCGGCATCCCCGAGGGAACGGTGAAGTCGCGGGTGCACTACGCGTTGCGCGGGTTGCGGCTCGCACTCCAGGAGTTGGGGGTGGGCGAATGAGCTGTCCGCGGTCCTCGCTCGACGGCGCCTACGTGCTGGGTGCCCTCGCACCGGCCGAACGCCTCGAGTTCGAACGGCACCTCGCCACCTGCGCCGACTGCGCCCGCGCCGTCCGGGAGCTCGCCGGCCTCCCGGGCCTGCTGGCCCAGGTCGATCCGACCGTCCTGGAGACGGGCGACCCGCCCGTGCCCGACACGCTGCTGCCCTCGGTGATCCACCGGGTGCGCCGCGACCGACGACGACGGACGGTCCGGCTCGCGGTCGCGGCCGCCGCGGCCTCCGTCGTGCTCACCGCCGGCGGACTGGTCGTCGTCCGCGGCCTCCCCGGGTCGGGCACCTCGCCGGTGGCGCTGCCGGGCGCCTCGTCGAGTGCCTCGACCGGGGCGTCGTCGAGTCCCATCCCGACCAGTGCGGCCCCGACCGGGCGCGCCATGGTGGGCTCCGGGGACAGCCCGATCGTGGCGGACATCGCCCTGGCGAGTGTCGCCTGGGGCACCCGGCTCGACCTCACCTGCACCTACAAGGCCACCATCGATGCCCGCCACGACGGGTACGTCGGGACGGCGGCCACCTACGCGCTCGTCGTCCGCAGCCGCGAGGGACGCGACGATCAGGTGGCCACCTGGCGCGCCGTCCCCGGCAAGACGCTACGGATCGCCGCGGCCACGGCCACCCGGGCCTGGGACATCGACCGGGTCGAGGTCCGGGACGGCGCGGGCGACGTGGTCCTCACGTTGGCGGGGTGAGCGCTCCGGACCGCCGCGCGACGATCGCGAACTTGCGTACCCGGCCCCGTCCCAGCCAGTCGCACCACAACCGATGGGCCTCGATGAGGTCCCGGACGGCCCGCTCGCCGACCAGCCTCGTCGCGGCCTCGGCGTGCCGGGTGTACGCCGCCAGCAGCGCCGCCGCGTTCGTGCGGTGCGACGCCGTCCACTCCCGCCGCCAGATCGGCCGCAACCCGTTCTCGGCCAGCAGGGCCAGCAGGTCCGCCAGCGGGATCGGTCGGACGGTGGCGGCCCGCGGCATGGCGGCCTGTTCGGACGTCGTCAGCGGCTCGCCCTCCTCGAGGGTGAACGCCAGGCGTCCGCCGTCCGACAGCGCGCCGGCGATCGCCCGCAGCAGGGACGCCTTGTCCTCGAAGGCGAGCATCGTCTCGAGGAGCAGGACGATGTCGAACCGACCCTCCGGCAGAGGCGGAACCTGCGCCACGACGAACTCGCACGCCGGCCCCCGGGCACGCCCGCGGGCGAGCTCCACGGCCCCGGAGCTGGAGTCCACCCCGAGGTAGCCGCACCCGAACCGGTCGGCGACGAGCCGTCCCGGACCCGCCGTCCCGCAGCACAGATCGAGCACCCGCGTGCCGGGTCCGACGCCGGCTCTGCGCGCCAGCTCCAGGACCTCGCGGGCCAGCACGAAGCTCTCCTGACCCACGTACTCGCCGGGCGGATAGGCGGTCGCCCGCGCCGCCTCCAGCGCCGCCGCGAACACCGCCCCGTGGTGCTCTTCCACAGCCGCCTCCCGAACCGTCGAACCCACCGCACGCCCGCTGCGTGTCAGGGATATGTCAGTCGCATCGAGCTCCCAGCCGCAGACCGGCCCCGACGACACCGGCCTGCGCCTCGTCGCCGACACGGTCCTGCCGACCGACGAGGGCCGGTTCCGCCTCTACGCCTACGAGGACCCCGCGGCCGGGGTCGAGCACCTCGCCCTGGTACTGGGGCGGGTCGCCACGGACGACGCCGTGACGGGCGGCGAGCAGACCCCACCGCCGTTGGTGCGGGTCCACTCCGAGTGCCTCACCGGCGACGCCCTCGGCTCCCACCGCTGCGACTGCGGCGACCAGCTCCGGGCCGCGCGGGCGGCCGTCGCCGCCGAGGGTCGGGGGATCGTGGTGTACCTGCGCGGCCACGAGGGCCGGGGCATCGGCCTGACGGCCAAGCTGCGCGCCTACGCCCTGCAGGACACGGGGCTCGACACGGTCGAGGCGAACCTGGCCCTCGGCTACGAGGCCGATCCGCGCAGCTACCGCCCGGCGGCCGACGTCCTGGCCGCCCTCGGAGTGCGGCGCATCCGGCTGCTGTCGGGCAACCCCCGCAAGGAGCTGGACCTTCGGGGCCGGGGGATCGACGTCGTCCAGCGGCTCGGTCTGCCGGTCCCGGTCCGCGCGGCCAACATCGGCTACCTGCAGACCAAACGCACCCGCCTCGGTCACTCCGCGCCGCCCACGGGGGCCGACGTCTGGTCCGAGCTGACGGCCGGCCGGGTGCCGGTCATCCCGGCCGACGCCGAGGACGCCGAGCTCGTCGAGCGGTACGGGCCACTGGTCGCCGCGGGCCGGCGAATGGTGGTGGGGCAGCTCGGGCAGAGCCTGGACGGCTTCATCGCGGCGCGCACCGGCGACGCCGTGTTCGTCACCGGGGAGCACGATCGGGAGCACCTGCACCGGCTGCGGGCCCTCGTCGACGCGGTCGTCGTCGGCGTCGCCACCGTGGTCGCCGACGACTGCCGGCTCACGGTGCGCTCGGTGCCCGGACCCTGCCCGGTCCGCGTCGTCCTCGACCCGCGGGCGCGGGCGCCGCGGGCGGCCACGGTGTTCACCGACGGCGCCGCGCCCACGCTCTGGTTCGTCGCCGAGGGCGCGGCGGGCGGGGGACGGGGGGCGGCGTCGCACGTCGAGGTCGTCTCGCTACCGGCCGCGGCGGGCCGGTTCGACCCGCATGCCGTGCTGGCGGCGTTGGCCGCCCGCGGCCTGGGCCGGGTGCTGGTCGAGGGGGGCGGCGTCACGGTCTCGGCCTTCCTGGCCGCCGATGCCCTCGACCGGTTGTTCGTCACCACCGCGCCCCTGCTGATCGGAGACGGCGTGCCGGGCCTGCGGTTCACCGGGACCGAACGGCTGCGGGACGCCCTGCGCGCTCCGGTGCGCCGGTTCGACCTCGGCGAGGACGTGTGCACCGAACTCGACCTGCGGACCGGGCGCCGCCCGGGTGCCGAGGGCCATGACCAGGGCACCGGGCAGGACCGAGACGGCGGCGAGCAGGCCGAAGCCGGTCGAGACGGCGAGGCCGGCGGCCGGTGCCAGCCCCGCGCTCGCGGCGACCAGCGTGGCCACGAGCTCGCGCGGCCCGAAGCCGGCCACGCCGAGCGGGATCGAGCCCGCGGCGAGCAGCACCGTCCCCAGCGCGGCCAGACGCACGCCGCCCCCGATCGTGGCCTGGTGGAGGCCGAGC
>CAYYCE010000367.1:0-3878 GCA_964469635.1 uncultured Kineosporiaceae bacterium | reverse complement strand
GACCATCCGGACCCAACCCGTCGCCGGCCGTCGGGTCGCCGACCACCACGACCGCATCGATCGCCACGCCGTACAGCGCCAGGGCCGGGACGGCACGGCGCAGCCGGCGCACCGCGAGCTCCCCGCCCCGGGTCACCACCCGCAGTGACGTGCTCGCGGCGGTCAGCACCCCGCGGACGGCGGCCAGCTCGGCGAGCAGGGCGTCGGCGGTGGTCGCCACCGGATCCGTCGGCAGCGTGCTGGCGCGCTCGACCCGCCGGCCGACGCCCAGCGTGACCTCCAGGAGCGAGGCCAGACCGTCGGCGACCGACAGCAGCCGTAGCGCCGAGGCGAACGAGCCCAGATCAACGACGACGAGGTCCCAGGAATGGCTCTCGCCGCTCTCGCGCACGGCCCGCAGCGCTGCCAGCTCGTCCAGTCCGGGCAGAGCACCGATCAGATCGGGCGGCACCACGTCCACGCCGACGTACTCGGCCAGGGCCCGGTACGACTCCGGCCCGCCGGGGGGCCGGGGATCGGCGGCGGGAAGCTGCCGGAACCCCAGCTCACCCAGCTCGGCGCGATCGGCCGACGCACCCAGGACGTCGACCGCCGCTGCCGCGTCCGTCGCCAGCAGAAGGGTCTTGATGCCCCGGTGCGCGGCGGCCGCGGCGGTGGCCGCGGCAACGGTGGTGGTTCCGGCGCCCCCTTCGCCCGTGAGCAGCAGCAGGCGCAAGGGACTACCCCTCGACCCGTCTCTTCAGCGACCCCAGGGCGGTGTCGATGATCGTCTTCTCTGCCTTGCGCCGCAGCATGCCCAGCATCGGCATCCGCAGCTCGACCGACAACTGGTACGTCACCTCGGTGCCGGCGTCGATCGCGCGCAGCAGGTAGGCGCCGTCCATGGTCTTGAGGATCCCCGCCTCGACCAGGGTCCACGACACCGAGCCGGCGCCCTCGGCGGTGATGTCCCACGTGTAGGACAGGGTGTAGGTGTCCTTGATCGCGCCGGCGTCCAGCACGAACCGGACCTGGCCGGCCCAGCCGTCCCCGTCCTCGGTGAGGATCTCGGCGGAGCGGACCTCGCCGGTCCACTCGGGGTAGGCCTCGAAATCGGCGATCACATCGAGCACCAGCGCCGGGTCCGCAGCGACGACGATGCTCGACTCCGTGCGGTCGGCCATGGTGTGCCCCCTCTGGTCGGCTCACCGCAGGCTACCGGCAGCGGAGCCCGGAACGCCCAGTCCGCGGCCCGATCCTTCCCGTCCGTTCACATCAGCGCGCCGAGGGCCCACATCGCGAGCAGCAGCAGCGCCGTCCCCGCGACGATCCCGCCGGCGGCGAGGGCCGTCTGCCGAACCGCCGGCTGGCGTGAGCCGCCCACACCGTCGCGGTCGCGCTGCGCGCTCGCGGCGAGGGCGGCGGCCATCTCGTGGATGACCTCATCGGGCAGCCGGCCGCCGGTCAGTGGCCGGCCCGACGCCGGTTCGGACGAGGTCTGCTCGGCCGGTTCGAAGGGGTCCCCGGAGGGCCCGGACGGCCCGCGGGACGAGTCGAGCCGAACGTGGCACAAGGTGCACCACGCGACATCGGGTGCGACCCGGGCGCCGCACGCCGGACAGCGAGAGCTCACGGCGCCAGCATCGACGGGGATCCGCGCGACCTTGAGGCGTCACCGCCGACCGATGGCCCCGGCCCGCACCTGGAGAAGGAGCACGGCCGCTGCTTTGGGTGCAATGATGCATGGCGTCTGGGAGGAGAGGGAGGCCTGCCCGTGGCCCGGTTGCTCGTCGTCTCGCGATCCATGGCGCTCGCCATGCGCCTCGCCGACCTTCACGAGGTGATCGAGCACCCTGTCGAGGCCATCGACGACATCGCCCCGGACGCCGACGTGGATGTCGTGGTGCTCGACATCGGCGAACCGCATGCGGCCATTCGCGCCCTCGACCGACTCCGCAGCGCCGGCAACGGCACCCCGGTGCTGATCGTGTCGGGATATCAGCCCGCCTGGGCCAGCCTGGTGGCGGTCGATCTGCCCGACGTCATCGTGGTGCCACTGCCCATCACGCGGGCCGCCCTGCTCGACGGTGTCGCCGAGCTCACGGGTCCGCAGCGCAGCGCTCCCGTCTCGGCGCAGTCCACCGGGCGACAGCACGCCGCCGACGAAGGGTGGGCGCACGAGCAGGCACCGGGGCAGTCCCCGATCGGCTGGCGCGAGCCGCCGACCTGGACCCAGGCGCCGAGCTGGCACTCGCCCGGCGGAGCCCCTGCGGGCCCTCCCGGGTGGGACGAACCCGCGGCGTGGACCCAGCCGGGCGTCGAGGCACCACCGCCTCACCCCGCCCGGTCGGAACCCGTGCCCGTGCCCGTGCAGCCCGTGCCCGCGCAGCCCGTGCCCGCGCAGCCCGTGCCCGCCGAGACCGCCGGCACACCGATCGAGGCGGAACCGGCCGATACGGAACCGGCCGACCCGTTGGTCGAGGCGGTTCCCGACGCCGAAGCGATTCGCGAACCCTCCGCCGAGGCCGTCGTGGACAGGGACCGGAGCCCCCAGGACCAGCCTCCGGCCGAGCAACCTCCGGCCGAGCAGCCTGCGGCCGGTGAGGCCCCCCACGACCAGACCCCCGACGACCAGGACCCGCTGCCCTGGGACACGCTGTTGTCCCCGGCACCGCGCGACGCCGAACCGGCCGCGACGGTGGACTCGGTGGAGCTGCACTCCTCGGTGGATCTGGACGAGGCCGCCCCGGCGATCCGGGAGATCCCGGTGCGCGAACCGGAACCCGTTCGCCCGGCGGCCACGGCCTGGTCGCACTCGCTCCTGGTGTCCGAGACGGATGGCGCCGCGCGGCTGGAGTCCCCCGACGCCGCTGCGGAGAGTGGGTTCTTCGCGGAGCACGCGCGGCCCATGGTCGACGCGACTCCGTCCCGGCGGCGCACGGCCGGCGGTTCCCTGCGGCCCTCGGCCTGGTTGCGGCGCAAGGGGAATCGCGGTGCGGGTTCCGCCGAGGGGCTGGCGCCGGACGAGGCGGCGGACGCGACGGCGACCGAGACGGCTGGAGTGACCGAGGCGCCCGCATCGCCGGCGCCCATGCCCCCACCACCGATGGAGGAGGCCGAGACACCGACCGCGTGGTCGGATCCGTGGTCCGTGCCGGTCCCCCCGCCGATCGCCCCTCACCCACCGCCGCCGGTGACGAGCGCCGAGCCGCCCGCGCCTGCGTTGCCGCCGCCGCTGCCGCCGGTCGAGGCGAGGATCGCCGTCCCCCCGCCGATGCCGCCACCGCTGCCGCCGATGTTCGAGCCGGAAGCCGCGGGCACAGATCCGCTCACTGCCGAGCCCCCGGCGGAACCGGCCGCCGAGGAATCGATGCCGCCACCACCCATGCCACCGATCGACCGGGCCGTGGCCATGGCCCCACCGCCGTCACCGCCCACCGGCCCGACAGACACCCGGTCGCTGATCCTCCCCTACACCGTCGGCCCAGGTCGTCTGCTGGGTGAGGTCTCCCAGACCGAGTGGGCCTCGCAGCACTTCGACTGGTGGAACACCGTGGGCTCGCCCGACGGACCGGCCACCGCGGAGCCTGGGGCGGACGGTCCGCCGAACGCGGCTGAGCCGCGGAACGGACGGGCCGAGAACGTCATGGCCCCGGCGGCCCCAGTCCACGACGTCGCCGAGGACACGACGGGAGAGGGACTCGGCGAGGACACCGGACCCGGCGTGGCCGACGAGACGGTGGCCCCGGTCGCACCGGAGCCCTCCGATTCGGAGCAGGACGTTCCGGGCGTACCGGCGGAGTCGGTGCCGGAACGCGGCGTTCCCGAACCGGCCACGGAGGTCCCGCCCGAGCTCATCGCCGCCGTCGAGCCGAACCTGTCCGAGCAGCCCGCGCGGG
>CAYYCE010000366.1:3442-3879 GCA_964469635.1 uncultured Kineosporiaceae bacterium | reverse complement strand
CGCACCGCCGCCGCTGCGGCCGAGCAACTCGGCGTCCAGATCGCACAGATCGCCAACTCGCTGATCTTCGCCGTCCCGGACGAGAACGCCCCCGGCGGGCGCCGTCCGCTGCTGATCCTCACCTCGGGGGCCCACCGGGTGGACACCGCCAGGGTGGCGGCCGAGCTGGGAGTGGCCCGACTGGATCGGGCGGACGCCGACTTCGTCCGGGAGCAGACCGGTTTCGCCATCGGCGGCGTCGCTCCGGTGGGGCACACCCGACCGGTCCAGACCCTGGTCGACCGCACTCTGGCGGACCACGACCGGGTCTGGGCCGCGGCCGGGCACGCCCGGACCGTCTTCCCCACCAGCTACGACGAACTGGTGCGGATCACCGGCGGCGCCCCGATCCACGTGAGGTGACCGTGACCCCTCAGCCGACCGTCTCCGATCAGGAC
>CAYYCE010000366.1:0-3432 GCA_964469635.1 uncultured Kineosporiaceae bacterium | reverse complement strand
CCCCGCCGACCGCCGTCGCGGCGGGCCTGGCCTTCACCCGGCTGGGTCCGGCCCCGCAGCAGGCCCCCACCGTGCTGCTGGTGCACGGGCTGGGCGCCTCCCGGCTGGTGTGGGCGCCGATCGTGCCCGAGCTGTCCCGGCGCTACCACACGGTGGTCGTCGACCTGCCCGGACACGGCGCCTCCGCCCCCCTGGGACGGCCCCAGGACGGCCGCTGCGCCGTCATGGCCCACCGGCTCGCCGAGGCCTGCGAGGACCTGGGCATCGCCCGGCCGCACGTCGTCGGCAACTCCCTCGGCGGCTGGGTCGGGTTGGAGCTGGCCGCCGACGGCGCGGCCTCGTCCCTGGTGGCACTCGCCCCGGCCGGACTGCGCCGTCGTCCGGCCAGCCCCAACCCCATCCTCAAGATCAACCGCGTGCTCGCCCGTTCGACCGGCCCACTGGCCGTGGCCACGCTGGGACTGAGCCCGGTTCGCCGGCTGATCTTCGCCACCGGCAGCAGCGCTCCCGCCGCCGTGCACCCGGACCTGGCGCGCGGAATGGTACGCAGCATGGCGGACTCCACGGGCTACGAGGCGGTGCTGGCGGCCACCCGCCACCTGCGGTTCGAGCGCAAGGCCCAGATCACCGTGCCGACGGTCGTGGTCTTCGGGGATCGCGACTGGATCCTGCCCGGGCCGAACCAACGCCGGGAGATGGCACCGGACCACGCCCGTTGGGTCCAGCTGCCCCGGTGCGGGCACGCCCCGATGTGGGACGCCGTCCCTGCCGTGCTCGACCTCGTCGAGGAGACCGTCGCCCGTGCGGAGCACGCCCCGGGCAGCCGGTGACCCGCGCCCAGCCCCGCCCGCCGGCCGGATTCCTCGACGGACGCCAGTGGTGAGTCGCCCGACGGCCGGGCACGATGGCTGACCATGGCCCGCATCGTCGTCATCGGAGCAGGACTGGGTGGACTGTCCTGTGCCGTCCGGTTGGCCATGGCCCGCCATCAGGTGGTCGTCTGTGAGCAGGCGGACGTCATCGGCGGCAAGGTGGGCTGGTTCAGCCGTGACGGGTTCTCCTTCGACACCGGCGCGCACCTGCTGACCCTGCCGGCGGTCTACCGCGACCTGTTCGCCTCCAGCGGCACCCCGCTGGAGGACCTGCTGGACCTGCAGCCGGTCGACCCGGTCTACCGGTACCGGTTCGCCGACGGCGTCGAGCTCGACCTGCCGAACGTGTCCCGCACCCGGATCGCCGCCGCCTGGGACGAGGCCCTGGGCGGAGGTGCCGGGGCCGACTGGACCTCACTCGGCGAGTGTGCCGCCCGGATCTGGGACGCCGTCCGCGACCCGTTCCTCGGCCGGGCGCCGGACGGTCCGCTGGCGCTGGCGCAACAGGCGCGCCGCAGCGGTGAGCTGCGCACCCTGGCCCCCTGGCGGTCGTTGCGCGGCCTGGGCCGCCAGTACCTCGGCCACCCCCACCAGCGGATGGCCCTCGACCGGTACGCCGCCTACGTCGGCTCGGACCCGCGCAGGGCCCCCGCGGTCCTGGCCACGGCGCTGTTCATCGAGCAGGCCTTCGGCGCCTGGTACATCCGGGGCGGTGTGCGCGGGATCGCCGAGGCGCTGGCCGAGCGGGCCCGCGAGCGTGGAGTGCAGGTGCGCACCGGGACCGACGTGGTGCAGGTGGCGCTGGACGACGCGGGTCGGGTCAGCGGGGTCCGGGTCGCCGGTGGCGAGCACCTACCCGCCGATGCGGTCGTCGCCGGCGTGGACGCCACCCACCTGTACCGCGACCTGGTCACCGGGCCGGACGCCGAGATCGGACGGACGGCGCTGCGCCGCATGGTGCCGTCGAGTTCGATGTTCACGATGATGCTGGCGTTGCGGGGCAGGCCCGGCCAGGCTCCCCCGCACCAGCGGGTGCTGTTCCCGGCCGACGCCGACGAGGAGTTCGACGCCACCTTCGGCACCGGGATCCACCGGCTCACCGGGCCACGCGCCCCCGAGCAGCCCACCGTCCTGGTGAACGCGCCCAACGACCCGGCGATGCGCCCGGACGCCGACAGCGAGGCCTGGTCGGTCCAGGTCGCCGTCCCTCGGCACGTGGCGGCCGGCGCCGATGACCCCGCCGCCGGCCGCCTGCTGGGACGTCCCCGTGGGATCGACTGGGCCGCACCGGGTTTCGCCGACGCCTACGCCGATCGGCTGCTGGCCGTGATGGCCGAACGCGGCCTCGACGTCCGGGACCGCGTGATCTGGCGCGAACTGCGGACTCCGGCGGACGTGGAGTGGCGCACCCGCAGCGTCGGCGGTTCGCTGCACGGCCCCAGCAACAACACCAACCGGTCCACCTTCGTGCGACCCGCCAACCGTTCCCCCGTCCCCGGGCTGTTCCTGGT
Source organism: uncultured Kineosporiaceae bacterium (assembly GCA_964469635.1). GTDB lineage: Bacteria > Actinomycetota > Actinomycetes > Actinomycetales > Kineosporiaceae > JADJPO01. The sequence goes on along the minus strand of CAYYCE010000366.1, from coordinate 1,049 downwards.
GGGCGGATCCACCCACCCCGGCGGCGGCCTGCCGCAGGTGGGCATGTCGGCTCAGATCGTGGCCGGCCTCATCGGCCGGGCCTAGGCCGCGTCGGGGAGCACCCCACCTTCGCTGTTCGCCGTCAACTCGCGGGAATCACCCGGCCGAGGGGTGGACTCCGTGATCCATCCGTGGCCACCGCCCCCCGGGGGAGACAGGCGAGGTCGAGGTAACGAGTCGGCATCCATCACCGGTCAGCGGTTGTCTTCTCGGCACCGCGTTTCCTACAGTGTGCGACAGCGCTGTCTGACAGCGCTGTCATACCGTCATCGTCGCCGGTCGGGAGGTGCTGCGCCATGATCGTGGTCGGAGCCAACCTCACCGTCGACCGGACCCTCGGGCTCGACCGCCTGGTCCCCGGCGGCGTCATCCGGCCGCACTCGGCGGTCGCCACCCCCGGCGGCAAGTCGGTCAACGTCTGCCGGGCCGGCCGCGCCCACGGCGTCCGTGCCCGGTTGGTGGCCAACCTGCCGGGCGCGATGGGCGCGCTCGTGGGCGACTGGCTCGAGACCGAGGGCCACGACCTCCGCCGGGTGGTCACGACGGGCGAGATCCGCAGCGCCATCGTCATCATCGAGGCCGACGGGCGGGCCACCGTGCTCAACGAACCCGGCCCGGAGCTGACGGCCGAGGACCGGGAGCTGTTCCTCGGCGCCGTCGAGGCCGAGCTGCGGGCCGAGCGACCCGACGCCGCGGCCGGCCGGCACCGGATCGTGGTCGCCAGCGGGAGCCTTCCCCCCGGCCCGCACGCCGCCGATCTGTACGCCGACCTGGTGCGCCGCAGCCACGGCGCCGGGGCCCGGATCGTGCTGGACGCCGCCCGCGCCGACCTGGCGGCCGCCCTGCCGACCGGACCCGACGTGGTCACCCCCAACCTGTTCGAGGCGCTCGCCGTGCTCACCGGCGAGGCCGTCGGCGAGAGCGTCGAACCCGACCTGCCCGACCTGCGCGCCGCCGCCCTGGACGCCGCCGACCGGCTGCTGCAGGCGGGTGCCGGCGCCGCTCTGGT
>CAYYCE010000365.1:649-3884 GCA_964469635.1 uncultured Kineosporiaceae bacterium | reverse complement strand
CGCGGCGATGGCCTACGAACGGGTGACGCTGTACGGCGTCCCGATCGTGACCCAGCGACTGGTCGGCTACGCGGGGATCGACCCGGAGCTGAGCCGGGAGCTGTTCATCCGCAACGCCCTGGTCGAGGGGGACTGGCGCACCCATCACCGGTTCTTCCACGACAACCGGGCGCTGTTGGAGGACGTCGGCGAGCTCGAGCACCGGTTGCGTCGCCGGGACGTGGTCGTCGACGACGAGGCGTTGTTCACCTTCTACGACGCCCTGATCCCGCAGCACGTCGTCTCCGGCAGGCACTTCGACGCCTGGTGGAAGAAGGCCCGGCGCGCCACACCGGATCTGCTCACCTTCACCCAGGACCTGGTGCTCGGCCGGCACACCGACGTGCTCGACACCTCCGCCTACCCGACCTCGTGGCCGGTCGAGGGCGGCGAACTGGCCCTGACGTACCAGTTCGAGCCGGGGACCGAGGCGGACGGCGTGAGCATGCACGTGCCGGTGTCGCTGCTGGCGGGGATCGACCCCGAGCCGTTCGACTGGCAGATCCCCGCGCTGCGCGAGGAGCTCGCCACCGCCCTGATCCGTAGCCTGCCCAAGGCGATCCGGACCTCGTTCGTCCCCGCACCGGACACCGCCCGATCGGCCGTGGCGGCGATCGCGCCGGCCTCCGAGCCGCCGTCCGGTTCCTTCCTGGACACGCTGGGGGCCGAACTGGGACGGCGCGCCGGGATGGCCGTCCCGGCCACGGCCTTCGATCCCGACCGGATCCCGGGACACCTGCGGATGAGATTCCTGGTGGAGGACGAGACGGGACGGGTGATCGCCGAGGGGGGCGACCTGGTCGCCCTGCAGCACCGGTTGCGCCAGAGGGCCAGGGCAGCGGTCGCAGCGATCGCCGGGGCCGGGATCGAGCGGACGCGGCTGACCTCGTGGGACGTCGGCGAGCTGCCGCGCAGCGTCGAGCGCGACCAGGGCGGACGCACCGTGGCCGCCTACCCGGCCTTGGTCGACGAGGACGGCGCCGCCGCCGTCCGCGTGCTGCCGACGGCGACCGAGCAGGCCGCCGCGATGCGGGCCGGCACCCGGCGGCTGCTGATCACCAGCCTCGGCGACCCGCTGGGCCGGCTGCAGGGCCAGGTCTCCCACGTGCTGACCAACGCCGAGCGGCTGGCGTTGGCGGTCAGTCCCTACCCCGATGCCACCGCGCTGCTGTCCGACTGCCTCGACTGCGCGATCGACGACCTGGTCGCCGGGGTGGGGGGACCGGCCTGGGACGGCGAGGCGTTCGCCGCGCTGCTCACCGCCGTCCGCGAGGGCCTGGACGCGACGGTGCTGGACGTCGTCCGGACCGTGGGGCGCGTACTGACCGCCTGGCGCGAGGTCGACCGCACGCTTCGGGCCACGCGTTCCCTGCCGCTGCTGCCGGCGCTGACCGACCTGCGGAGCCAGCTCGACGGCCTGGTGTTCGACGGCTTCGTCGCCTCCCACGGCCGGCGGCGGCTGCCCGACCTACTGCGCTACCTGCACGGCATGGACCGACGGCTCGAGCGGGCCCCCGAGAACGTCAACGCCGACCGGGGGCGCATGGATCAGATCCGGGAGGTGCAGGAGGAGTACGACACGGTGCTGGCGGAACGAGCGCCCCACCGGCGCGACGCCGAGGACGCCGAGGACGCCGCGCGGATCCGATGGATGATCGAGGAGTTCCGGCTGAGCCTGTTCGCCCAGGGCATCCGAACGGCCCACCCGGTCTCGGCGCAGCGCATCCGCAGGGCCCTCGACCTGCTCAGCCCGGACCGGACCTAGACCCGCGACGCAGCGTCCAGCACGATCTCGCCGTCCGGGCCCTGCGGCACCTCGCTCCGGGAGACGACCGCCCGGGGCTCCTCCACCGACTCCGCCGACGCGTCCAGGGGTTCACCCTCGGCCTCGTCCATCGGCTCGTCGGAGGCCTCGCCCGTCGACTGGTCCGCAGGCTCCTCCAGATACTCGTCCACGGGTTCCTCCGTGTCGGAATCGTCCGCCAGGGCGTCCGCGGGCCCCTCCGATCCCTCCTCGGGGATCTCCTCCACGGACCAGGAGAACTCCCGCGACGGCCGGTCGGGGGCCACCCCCGAGACCTCTCGGTAGAGCCGGAGCAACCCGTCGCTCTGCCGCTCCCAGGACAGCTCGTCGAGCATCGATTCGGTGATGCGCCCGCGCAACTCGTCCCGCTTGGCCAGCGCCCTGGTCACCGCGGCGGCGAAGTCCTCGGAGTCGTCGGCCCGGAAGACCTCCCCGATGCCGTGGCGCTCGACGAACTCGCTCAGGGTCCGCACGTCGCTGGTCACCACCGCGAGGCGGGCGTGGACGTACTCGGCGAGCTTGGTGGGCAGCGACAGCTCGTGGTTGGGCTTGCGTCGGTTGCAGATCAGACCGAGGTCGGCGGACGCGAGGTAGTCGGGCACGGCATGCTGCGGAACGTAGGGCAGTACATGCACCCGATCCTGGACGCCGAGCTCCTCGGCCCGGGCCAGCAGTCTCACCAGTTCCGCGCTGGTCCGCCCGAAGACGATGGCCAGGTGGCAGTCGGGCAGTCCCGGCAACGCCTCGATCACCGTCGCGATCCCGCGCCCGGGCGCCACCCCTCCGGAGTAGACGAGCAGCGGCACGCCCTCACCGACCCCGACGGCGGTACGCACCGACAGCCGCGGGTCCGTCGTTCCGACGCTCTCCCGGATCGGGGTGTTGCGTACCACGAGCGGGGTGCGCGGCAGGTCGTAGGTCCGGCGTAGCAGCTCGGCGATCTGGTCGGAGACCGTCACGACCGCGTCTGCTCGGCCGATGAACGCCTCCTCCGCCGCGGGATAGGCCCGCCGCTGTTCGGGCGCGGCCCATTCCACGCCACGGACGTACTCGTGGGCGTCGTAGATCCATCGCGTCCGGTGCCCCTGCAGCCGCAACCGGGCCGCCGACTGCGCGGCTGCGCCGATCAGCATGATGTCGTTGGCGTGGATCACATCGGGTTTCAGCTCCTCGATCACCGGCCCGAAGGCGAGATCGAGGTCGACCAGATAGGGGAAGTCGGCCCGCCAGCCATGGCCGTGCTGGCGCTGCTCCCACTGGAAGGCGCGGACCCTCGACTTCTCGAAGGTCCTGGCCCGGATCGACCATCCGCCCACGGTCGAGACCCACCAGACCCAGGCCCAGGACCACGGTCTCGAGAAGGCGCTCGACCGGCTCGTCCTCCTCGAAGCC
>CAYYCE010000365.1:0-639 GCA_964469635.1 uncultured Kineosporiaceae bacterium | reverse complement strand
GACCTGTACGTACACCCCCAGGGCCGCGCTGGCGGGGTTGGTCACGACCACCCGTCCGCCGTCCGCGTCCCGCAGCCAGCTCATGCGGGCGGTGGCCTTCCGCTCCCACGCCCGGTGGGCCGCCCGGAACTGGCCCAGCGTGGCGACGTCCGGGATTCGGAACCCGGCGACCCGATGATGCAGCGGCCGTCGGCGCATGGCCCGCTTGCGCATCCGGTTGGCGACGGGGACCCGGATCACCTCGACCGACCCCATCCGGGATCGCCGGATGGTCCCGTCGGCGCTGATCCCGATCAGCGTGACCGCCCAGCCGTCCCGAGCGGCGGCCAACGCCGCCTTCTGGACCCGGGAGTCACCGGTGATCCCGTTCGCCACGATCACCGCCAGCCGCGGTGCCACCGTCGTCATACTGAAGCCTCCCCCTCCGGACGCCGTGGTCCTCGTGGGCGCCGACGGTCGACGTCCACGGCCCCGCCAATCGGGTCCCTGGCCCGGTCCCGACCGACCCCGACGGATTCGGCTGTTCGTGAGGACCGCGTCGCCCCGGCAGGTGTCGTCAGCATAGCGTGCTTGATCAGACACAATGTGTAATAGACCCGGCGGCTGAGGATCCTGCGACCCCGAGTGCCATCATCGCTG
>CAYYCE010000364.1:0-3901 GCA_964469635.1 uncultured Kineosporiaceae bacterium | reverse complement strand
CATCCGGGTGCTGACGATGGAGCTCAACCGGGTCGCCTCCCACCTGGTGGCTCTGGCCACCGGCGGTATGGAGGTCGGCGCCCTCACCGTGATGACCATCGGGTTCCGCGAGCGCGAGCGGGTGTTGCAGCTGCTCGAGCTGATCACGGGGCTGCGCATGAACCACGCCTACATCAGGCCCGGCGGCCTGGCGCAGGACATCCCACCGGGGACGATCGAGCGGGTCCGGCTCACGCTGCCCGATCTGCGCAAGGGCATCGACGACATCGAGAAGCTCTGCAACGAGAACCCCATCCTGCGGGCCCGGATGCTCGACGTCGGCTACCTCGACCTGGCCGGATGCATCGCCCTCGGCATCACGGGTCCGGTCCTGCGCTCCACCGGTCTGCCGCACGACCTGCGCAGGAGCGAGCCGTACTGCGGGTACGAGACCTACGACTTCGACGTCGTCACCTGGGACACGTGCGACTCCTACGGTCGGCTACGGATCCGCATCGAGGAGATGAAGCAGTCGCTGCGGATCGTGGAGCAGACCCTCGACCGTTTGACGGCCACCGAGGGCCGGCCCGTGATGGTGGCCGACAAGAAGATCGCCTGGCCCGCCCAACTGGCGGTCGGCGGTGACGGCATGGGCAACAGCCTGGGCCACATCCGGGAGATCATGGGAACCTCCATGGAGGCCCTGATCCACCACTTCAAGTTGGTCACCGAGGGCTTCAGTGTCCCGGCGGGCCAGGTCTACTCGGCGGTGGAGTCGGCGCGCGGCGAGCTCGCGTGCCATCTGGTCTCCGACGGGGGGACCCGGCCCTACCGGGCACACTTCCGTGACCCGTCGTTCGTCAACCTGCAGGCCGTGGCGGCCCTGTGCGAAGGCGGCCAGGTGGCCGATGTCATCGTCGCCGTGGCCTCGCTCGATCCCGTCATGGGAGGCGTGGACCGCTGATGTCGTTCTCAGCCGAAGCCATGGAGCGGCTCGTCGCCGACGCCCAGGCGATCATCGCTCGTTATCCGGTGCCCCGATCGGCCCTGTTGCCGTTGCTGCACCTGGTGCAGAGCGAGGAGGGATACGTCAGCGCCGACGGCATCCAGTTCTGCGCCGGGCAACTCGACCTGACCGAGGCGGAGGTGGCCGCGGTGGCCACCTTCTACACCCAGTACAAGCGCAACCCCAACGGCACCTACACCGTCGGGGTGTGCACCAACACGCTGTGCGCCGTGATGGGCGGAGACGCCGTCTACGAGGCGTTGCGCGAGCACCTGGGGGTCGACCACGAGGAGACCACCGAGGACGGCGCCATCACGCTCGAGGCGATCGAGTGCAACGCCGCCTGCGACTACGCGCCGGTGGTGATGGTGAACTGGGAGTTCTTCGACAACCAGACGCCCGGCTCGGCCAAGGCCCTGGTGGACGCCCTTCGGGCGGGCAAGGACGTGACTCCCTCCCGCGGCGCCGGCAAGGTCTGCTCCTTCAAGGAGATCTCCCGGGTCCTGGCCGGTTTCCCGGACGGGCGCGCCGACGAGGGCGTGAACGCCGGCGGGCCCACGCTCGAGGGAACCCTGCTGGCCCGACGCAACAACTGGACGGCGCCGGCTTCGGCGCAGGTGAAGGAGGGCTGAGCCGGTGGCCACCACACTCACCCCGGTGCTGAGCGCGCACTGGGACGAGGAGGACTCCTGGACGCTGGCCGCCTACGAGCGACACGGCGGCTACCAGTCGCTCAGGGCCGCACTCCGGATGGACCCGGCGGACGTCGTCACCGAGGTCAAGGACTCGGGTCTGCGGGGCCGTGGCGGCGCCGGGTTCCCGATGGGCATGAAGTGGGCCTTCCTGCCCAAGCCCGACGGCGGCCCCCGGTACCTGGTGGTCAACGCCGACGAGTCCGAGCCGGGCACCTGCAAGGACATCCCGCTCATGCTCGCCAACCCCCACGCGCTGATCGAGGGCGCGATCATCACCAGCTACGCCATCGGCTGCCACAAGGCCTTCATCTACGTTCGCGGCGAGGTGGTGCACGTCTACCGGCGGCTGCTGAACGCCGTCGCCGAGGCGAGGGCCAAGGGCTACATCGGCACCGACGTCCTCGGAACGGGATTCGACCTGGACATCGTCGTGCACGCCGGGGCCGGGGCCTACATCTGCGGCGAGGAGACGGCCCTGCTCGACTCCCTCGAGGGGCGGCGCGGCCAGCCGCGGCTCAAGCCGCCGTTCCCCGCCGTGGCCGGTCTGTACGCCCGGCCGACGGTGATCAACAACGTGGAGTCGATCGCCAGCGTGCCGTCGATCGTCCTTCGTGGCGCCGAGTGGTTCAAGTCGATGGGCACCGAGAGGTCCACCGGGTTCGGCTTCTTCTCGCTGTCCGGCCACGTCGCCCGGCCCGGTCAGTACGAGGCGCCGTTGGGGATCACGCTGCGCGAGCTGCTCGACATGGCGGGCGGCATCCGGAACGGCAACTCGCTGAAGTTCTGGACGCCGGGCGGCTCGTCGACACCGATCTTCACCGAGGAACACCTCGACACCCCGCTCGACTTCGAGTCCGTGGGCGCTGCGGGATCCATGCTCGGCACCCGGGCGCTGCAGATCTTCGACGACACCACCTGCGTGGTGCGGGCCGTCGAACGCTGGATCCACTTCTACAAGCACGAGTCCTGCGGCAAGTGCACGCCCTGCCGCGAGGGCAACTCGTGGATGGTCCAGGTGCTGCATCGTCTCGAGCACGGGAAGGGGACCGAGGCCGACCTGGAGACCCTGCTGGACGTCTGTGACAACCTGCTGGGTCGCTCGTTCTGTGCCCTCGGCGACGGCGCGACCAGTCCGGTCACGTCCTCGATCAAGTACTTCCGGGACGAATACGTCCGCCACGTCACCGAGGGCGGTTGTCCATTCGATCCGGCCAAGTCCACCGTCTTCCAGGAAGTGCACGCCTGATGACCGTGACCGCGAACCCGCCCGCCGGTTCCAACCCGTCCGGCAAGCCGCCGGAACTGGTGACGCTGACCATCGACGACGCCGAGATCAGTGTCCCCAAGGGCACGATGATCATCCGGGCCGCCGAGGAACTGGGCATCGCCATCCCACGGTTCTGCGACCACCCCGGTCTCGCCCCGGCCGGGGCCTGCCGGCAGTGCCTGGTCGAGGTGGCCACTCCGGCACCCGACGGCAGTCTGCGCCCGATGCCCAAGCCTCAGGCGTCCTGCGCCATGGAATGCACACCCGGCATGGTCGTGCGCACCCAGAACACCTCGCCGGTGGCCGAGAAGGCCCAGCGCGGGATCATGGAGTTCCTGCTGGTCAACCACCCGCTGGACTGCCCCGTGTGCGACAAGGGCGGCGAGTGCCCGCTGCAGAACCAGGCCCTGGCCAACGGCGGGCCGGAGAGCCGGTTCGTCGACGTCAAGCGCACCTTCCCCAAACCGATCCGGATTTCCACCCAGGTCCTGCTCGACCGCGAGCGCTGCATCCTGTGCCAGCGCTGCACCCGGTTCTCCCAGGAGATCGCGGGCGATCCGTTCATCGATCTGCAGATGCGTGGCTCCGAGCAACAGATCGGCACCTTCTCGCCGGAGGTCCTCGGCTTCCGGACCAGCGGCGCGGCGGCGATCGACGAGTCGGGCCTACCGTTCGCCAGCTACTTCTCCGGGAACACCGTCCAGATCTGCCCGGTGGGGGCGCTGACCGGCGCCGCCTACCGGTTCCGGGCCCGCCCGTTCGACCTGGTCTCCACGCCGGGAGTCTGCGAGCACTGCGCCAGCGGCTGCGCGCTGCGCGTGGATCATCGCCGGGGCACCGTGACCCGCCGGCTGGCTCTCGAGGACCCCTCGGTGAACGAGTACTGGAACTGCGACAAGGGCCGGTGGGCGTTCACCTGGACCACGGCGCCGGACCGGATCGAACACCCGCTGG
>CAYYCE010000363.1:0-3905 GCA_964469635.1 uncultured Kineosporiaceae bacterium | reverse complement strand
AGCAGTCGGACGCGTTCCGGATCCTGCGAAGCATGATCTATTCCCTGCGCGACGGTGACGACGGCGCATAGCTCGTTCCCCGGCGTATGTCTCGTGGCGCCCGGACGGGAGCGCTGCCGAACTACACCCTCGTCTGCGATGAGCCCGTCAACCCGCCCACCGGGCGCCATTCGCGGGCCTGCCGACCATCGTCCAGCAGCTCCAACCCACGACCACCACCGCCGTCCTGTTCAACTCCCCCTCGACCGCCCGGGCCGGCCCCGCCAGACCCACTGAGCACCCGGACTGCTCGCTGCCCGCCACCACGCTGCGCCGGCGCCGACGCCGCAGACCTGGCGGACCGGGTCGAGGCGGTCGCGGCCGCGCAGGGTCTGGCGTCGGTTGCGTCACCGACGGGCTGAACAGGAGCCGCCACAGTGACCCACTCGATTGGTGAAGGGGGTGCTGGCGCATCCGATGGTCATGGGTCGCGAGGTAGTCCCGAAGTTCGTGGAACTGCGGGGACCTCATCACCTGCGCCGGATAGGTAGCCCATCCCCCCGCGAACGTGGTGCCGCCCGCGTTGATCTGGCCGGTCCCGGTCGGTGCCACGGCCGGCTCGGCCCACCCGACGGCCGCATGCGGTACGTCAGAGCGGCAGCTCCGCCACGGAGTCGACCCGGTTGGTGTAGAAGGCGACGTGATCCTTGATCGGGGCCACGGCGTCGAACGGGGCCTCGTAGGTCCAGGCCGCGTTGATCCCGTCCTCGCCGAGGGTGGGGATGCTGAAGTACGACGCCTCGCCCTTGAAGGGGCAGTAGCTCTGGTGCGCCGTCCGTTTCATGCCGCCCAGGTCGACGTCGTCGCGTGGAATGTAGTACGAGATGGGGTAGTCGGCCTCGCGCAGCACCAGGGCTGCGCGGCTGTCGGCGACCACCGCGCCGCCGGCACGCACCACCACGCGCACGGGGGCCGCGGTGACGGTGATCGGGTGGTGGGGCCCTGGTTCCAGGCGCATCATGTTCACGGACGCGACAACCCATGGCGTCCGCGAGGGATTCCCGGGCCAGGGATTCCCGGAACCCGGTCCTCACCCCTACTCGCGCCTGGCGGTCAGCTCGAGCCGGACCGGCCCGTGGGAGACGCGCTCGCACTCCTGCAGCAGTGCCGTCGCGGTCTCGACGCCGCCGCCGAACAGCCGCGCAGGCCCCGATTCGTGCTGCGGGAACGGAATCCGCGGCCGGGCGGCGAGCCGCACGGCGGCCCGCTCGATACACGGCGCCGTGTTCGCCACAGGCGAAGTGCCGGACCCCACGGGCGAGAATAGTAAGCGTGTAATCGTTGTTGCACGGTCCATGACCACGCAGAACACACGGCCGGACGGCGGTCCCGGCCGGAACGCGACCGCCACCCTCCCGGTCCTGTTCCTCGACGAGACCGTCGTGCTGCCCGGCATGGTGGTCCCGGTCGAGCTGGACGCCCGGGCCCAGGCCAGTCTGGACGCCGCCCGAGCGGCCCGCGACGGCGCCGCGGACGCGCCGCAGAACGACTCCGCCAGCGGTTCCGATCCGCTGCACCTGCTGCTGGTGCCGCGCCTCGACGGGAGCACCGGCGTCGTCGGCGCGGTCGCCGAGGTGACCCAGGTGGGCCGCCTTCCCTCGGGCGAGCCCGCCGCCGTGCTGCGCGCCACGGCGCGCGCCCGGATCGGCAGCGGCACCGTCGGTCCCGGCGCCGCCCTGTGGGTTCAGGCCGAGGTGATCGCCGAGGCGCCGCCGTCCGCGCGCGCCACCGAACTGGCCGCCGACTACAAGGCCGTCCTCACCTCGATCCTGCAGGGGCGCGGCGCCTGGCAGGTGCTGGACGCCGTCCAGCGGATGAGCGATCCGAGCGGGCTCGCCGACGCTGCCGGCTACGCCGCCTGGTTGGACACCCCCCAGAAGCTCCGCCTGCTCGAGACCCTGGACGTCGAACAGCGGCTGGACCTGCTGCTCGACAGGGCGCGGGCCTACCTCGCCGAACTCGAGGTGAGCCAGAAGATCCGCGAGGACGTCCGTGAGGGCATGGAGAGGTCGCAGCGCGAATACGTGCTGCGCCAGCAACTCGCCGCGATCCGCAAGGAGCTCGGACAGCTCACCGGCGACGGCGACGGCGACGCGACCGCTGACCACCGGACCCGGATCGAGGCCGCCGACCTGCCCGAGGCGGTGCGCGAGGCGGCGCTGCGGGAGGCCGAGCGGCTGGAGCGGACCCCGGAGGCCTCGCCCGAAGGCGGCTGGATCCGCACCTGGCTCGACACCGTTCTCGACCTGCCGTGGACCGCGCGGACCCCCGACACCACCGACGTCGCCGCGGCGCGCGCCGTCCTGGACGCCGACCACACCGGCCTCGACGACGTGAAGGACCGGATCGTCGAACACCTGGCCGTCCGGGCCCGGCGGGCCGCGCGCGGTCTGGAGGTCGTCGGCGGCCGCGGCTCGGGCGCCGTCCTGGCCCTGGTCGGCCCTCCCGGCGTGGGCAAGACCTCGCTGGGGGAGTCGGTCGCCCGGGCACTGGGCCGCAACTTCGTGCGCGTGGCCCTCGGCGGCGTGCGCGACGAGGCCGAGATCCGCGGCCACCGGCGCACCTACGTCGGCGCGCTGCCCGGACGCATCGTCCGGGCGATCAAGGAGGCCGGGTCGATGAACCCCGTCGTCCTGCTCGACGAGGTCGACAAGGTGGGCTCGGACTTCCGGGGCGACCCGGCGGCGGCCCTGCTCGAGGTGCTCGACCCGGCGCAGAACCACACGTTCCGCGATCACTACCTCGAACTCGATCTCGACCTGTCCGACGTGCTGTTCCTGGCGACCGCCAACGTCGCCGAGACCATCCCGGACGCTCTGCTCGACCGGATGGAGGTCGTGCGCCTCGACGGCTACACCGAGGACGAGAAGGTCGCCATCGCGCGTGATCACCTGCTGCCGCGCCAACTGGAACGCTCCGGCCTGGCCGCCGAGGACGTCGACGTCCGGGACGACGCGCTGCGCCTGCTGGCCGCGTCCTACACCCGCGAGGCCGGCGTCCGGCAGTTGGAGCGGGCCGTCGGCCGGATCCTGCGCAAGGTGGTGACGAGGCTGGCGACGGGGCAGCGGGAGGCCGGCCCCGTCGTGGTGACCGCGGTCGACGTCCGCGACTACCTCGGTCGCCCGCGGTTCGAGCCGGAATCGGCCGGCCGGACGGCGGTGCCCGGCGTGGCGACCGGCCTGGCCGTCACCGGGGCCGGCGGCGACGTGCTGTTCGTCGAGGTCGCGACGATGGACGGCGAACCCGGTCTGACCCTGACCGGTCAGCTCGGCGACGTCATGAAGGAGTCGGCGCAGATCGCGTTGGGCTACCTGCGTTCCCACGGTGAGCGGCTCGGCGTCCACGCCTCCGCGCTGGAGGGCCGCCGGGTGCACGTGCACTTCCCGGCGGGTGCCGTGCCCAAGGACGGGCCGAGCGCGGGCGTGACCATGACGGCGGCGCTCGCCTCGCTGCTGACCGGCCGGCTGGTCCGCGCCGAGGTGGGCATGACGGGCGAGGTCTCGCTCACCGGCCGGGTGCTGCCCATCGGCGGGGTGAAGCAGAAGCTGCTGGCCGCTCACCGGGCGGGCCTGAGCGAGGTGATCCTGCCGCGGCGCAACGAACCCGATCTGGACGACGTACCCGAGGCGGTCCGTGGGGCGCTGACGATCCGGCTGGTCGACGACGTGGCCGAGGTGGTCGAGGCGGCCCTGGAGCCGGTGACCGGGGACGCCGCCACCGAGGCCGCGTAGGCGCGGCCGGGGGCGAGCCCTCGGCGCAGCGGGCTCCGGGTCAGCCCCAGTCGCCGAGGGCTCCCTCGAGGGCGCCGACGGCCGCGTCCAGCAGTGGATGGCGGGCGTGGTCGGGGCAGCCGTCGTCCACCCACG
>CAYYCE010000362.1:0-3908 GCA_964469635.1 uncultured Kineosporiaceae bacterium | reverse complement strand
CCACCCAGGCGTCCTCGCAAATCTCGAAGCCGACCACGACGCCGCCCAGGTCGAGCACTCGTTGGCCCAGGCTCGCGAGGTGGCCGAGTTGCTGCGGGCCGCCGGCGCGAAGACGTTCATCACCGCGCCGGTCGTCGATCCCGGCTGGTCGACGCCGTACCCCCTGAGCGCGACGGAGCAGCGGCGCATGCTCGAGACCTTCGCCCGGATCGACGAGTTGTGCGCAGAGCACGGGCTCGACCAGGTGCTGCACCCGCACGTGCAGACGTTGGTGGAGACCGCGGACGACGTGAATCGGGTGCTCGACGGCTGCGACGTCCGCTGGTGCCTGGACACCGGGCACCTGGCCATCGGCGGCGTCGACCCGGTGCAGTTCGCCAAGGAGGCCTCCGACCGGGTCGGTCACGTGCATCTCAAGGACGTCCGGATGGACCTGGCCCCCGCCGTGCTGCGGCGTGAGGTCAGCCTGATGGCGGCCACCCAGGCCGGTCTGTTCACCCCGCTCGGGCAGGGCGACGTCGACATCGCCGGGGTGATCACGACGTTGGAGTCGGCCGGCTACACCGGTACGTACGTGATCGAGCAGGACACCGCCCTGACCGAGGGTGCTCCCGGCCCCGACCAGGGACCCGTGGTCCAGGTCCGCTCGTCGCTGGCCTACCTGCGCGACGTCGTGGCGCCGGCCCTGTGCGGGTAGCGGCGATGGGCACCGAGCCAGAGGCCTGGGATCTGGTGACCGTGGGACGGGTCAGCGTCGACCTGTACCCACGCGAGAGCGGGGTGGGGTTCGATGCTCCCCAGACGTTCGTGAAGTCGGTCGGCGGCAGTCCGACCAACGTGGCCGTCGCCGCGGCCCGGCTGGGTCTTCGGGTCGCGGCGGTGACCGGGGTCGGGGGCGACGGACTCGGCGACTTCGTGCGGGCGCGGTTGACCGGGCACGGGGTGGACGTCCGATATGTCCAGGTCGCCCCCGATGCGCTCACCCCGCTCGCCCTGGTCGCCCTGGACCCGCCGTCCACCCCGCAGGTGGCGTTCTACCGGGGCGAGGCCCCGCCCGACGGTCGCCTGGAACCCGACCTTCTCCCGGAGTCGGTGCTGGACTCGGCGCGGGCGCTGTGGGTCAGCCATGCCGCACTGGCCGGTGGCAGCACCTCCCGGTCCTTGACCGCCTGGTTGGGCCGGCGCCGGCGCGCCCGGTACACGCTGCTCGACCTGGACCACCGTCCGGCGTTGTGGTCCGGGCCGGCCGAGGCGCGGCGTGCGGCCGAGGAGGCGATCCGGTGGTGCGACGTGGTGGTGGGCAACCGTGAGGAGTGCGCCATGGCGCTCGGCACCGACGACGCCGACCGTGGCGCCGATGCGCTGTTGGCGGTCGGGGTCGACCTGGCCGTGGTCAAGCTCGGCGCCGACGGGGTGCTGATGGCAACCCCGCACCGGCGGCTGCGGATCTCCACCCGTCCGGTCGAGGTGGTCTGCGGGCTGGGCGCCGGAGATGCCTTCGGCGGCGCCCTGGTCCACGGCCTGCTGGCCGGCCACGACCTGGAACGGATCGGCCGAACCGCCTGCGACGCAGGCTCTTTCGTGACCGGAAGGCTGACCTGCAGCGACGACATGCCGACCGGCGCGGACCTCGCGGCGATTTCGCCGGGGCCACCTCGCTGCCCATCCTGATGCTCGGTGGCGACCCGGGCCCGGCGGCCGACGAGGTCTTCGACACCTGGGCCCTGGGCCTGCGCGAGCCCAACGTGCGCCGGCTGATTCCCGGCCGCATGCTGCTCCACCCCCACGACGGCGACGTCGACGGCGTGATGCGCCGGGCGGCTGCGCTGGTCCACCCATCCCTGACCGACATCACCTCCGGAGCCGCCCGATGACCTGGCACCTTCCCGCGCGAGACCTCGCCGTCACGGCGCCCGTCACCCCCGAGAGCGCGGGGTGGGCCTACAGCGGGCTCCAGGTCCACGAACTCGGCGACGGCCCTGCCGTGGCGCTGGACCTGAGGCGCGACGAGGCGGTGGTGGTACCGCTGTCCGCACGCGACGTCGAGGTCGTCGTGGACGGCAGCACGTATCACCTGTCAGGCCGCGACGGGGTGTTCGCCGCTGTCGCCGACTGGCTCTACGTGCCGGTCGGCGCCGAGGTCACGCTGCGCGCGGCGGGCGGCGAGGTGGCCGTCTGCACCGCCCGTGCCGAGGTGGCCCACCCGGTGGTCCACACCCCGGCCGACCAGGTGCCGATCGAGATCCGCGGCAGCGGCCGCGCCACCCGCCAGATCGCCAATATCGCCACGCCGCAGTCGTTCTCGGGCGCACACCGGATCAACGTCTGCGAGGTGATCACCCCCGGCGGCAACCTGTCGTCCTGGCCGCCGCACCGCCACGACGGGTTCGACGGCTGCCCCGTCGCCAACGAGGAGATCTACTACTTCCGGATCGGTCGACAGGACTCCCCACACGGCCGTCCCGACGGCCAGGGGTTGTTCCACGTCTACTCCGTGGACGGCACCGTGGACGAGACGGTGACGGTGCACGACGGCGACGTCTACCTGGTACCCCACGGCTACCACGGGCCGTCGGTCGCACCACCGGAGTACCCGATGTACTTCCTCAACGTGCTCGCCGGCCCCGGTGAGCAGCGCACCATGGCGTTCTGCGACGACCCGGCCCACACCTGGATCCGTGACAGCTGGGCCGACCAGGAGCCCGACGACCGGCTGCCCTGGAGCGGGGCCACCGGGCGGGTGGCCCGGTGAGCGCGTCCGCACCGGCCGCCGGCCGCCGCCGGATCGGCATCGCCGTGCTCGGGTTGGGCTGGATGGGGCAGGCCCACAGCCGGTCGGCGCTGCGCATCCCGTCGCTGTTCCCCGACCGGCCCGTCGACCCCGAGCTCGTCGTCTGCGCCGACAGCGATCCCGAACGGTGCGAGCGCGCCGTCCGGGACTTCGGATTCGCCCGCGCCGTGGCCGACTGGCGCCGGGCGGTGGAATCGGACGACGTCGACGCGGTCTGGGTGACCGCGCCGAACATGCTGCACGTCCCGATGATCGAAGCCGCCTGCGCCGCGGGCAAGGCCGTCTTCAGCGAGAAGCCGATCGGCGGCAAGCCCGAGCACGCGGTGGCCGCCCACCGAGCCGCGCTCGCCGCGGGGGTGAGCACCGGGGTGGGGTACAACTACCTGTGGGCGCCGTTGGTGCTGCACGCCCGGGCGATGGTCGCCGGGGGCAGGCTGGGCCGCATCACCCACTATCGCGGTCGGTTCCTGTCCATGTACGGCAGCGACGAGCTGGGCCTGCTCACCTGGCGGTTCAAGCTCGACCAGGCCGGGTACGGCGTCACCAGCGACATCCTCAGCCACAGTGTCTCGATGGCCCAGTTCCTCCTGGGGCCGATCACCGAGGTGGTCGGGATGTGTGAGACCACCATCACGCGCCGTCCGCTGCCCACCGGCGCCGCGAGCCACTACGGACGGGGCAGCGCGGACGACCCGCACGGCGAGGTCGAGAACGAGGACTTCGCCTCGATGCTCTGCCGTTTCGCCGGTGGTGCCACCGGAACCTTCGAGGCCAGCCGGACGATGGTCGGACCGGAGAGTCAGAACGCCTTCGAGATCTACGGCACCGAGGGTGCGCTGGCCTGGAACCTGGAGCGGATCAACGAGCTCCAGTACTACCGGCGCGACCGTGACGGGACGGCCGAGACCGGCTACACGACGGTCTTCGGCGGTGACCGGTTCCCGTTCCACGGTGCCTTCGTCCCGGGTCAGGCGAACGCGATCGGTTTCGAGGACCTGGTCGCGATCGAGGACTACATGTTCCTGGCCTCGCTGGTCACCGGTGAGTCCTTCACACCGGTTTACGCGGAGGCGGTCGACGTGGTGGCCGTCCAGCAGGCGTTGATCGACTCGTGCCG
>CAYYCE010000361.1:0-3916 GCA_964469635.1 uncultured Kineosporiaceae bacterium | reverse complement strand
ACCTTGATCAACGTCGACTTGCCGGCGCCGTTGGCGCCCACCAGGCCGACGACGTCGCCGGGCGCCACGACGAGGTCCAGGCCCGAGAACAGGGTGCGGTCGCCGTGGCCCGCGGAGACATCACGGGCGAGCAGGGTCGCGGTCATGGTGACCCGACGCTACCGATCCGCCCAGCCGATCACGGCGAAACCCCTCGGTCTTCTCGACGACGGCGTCAGGCCTTCGCCTCCACCTCGCGCAGCAGCCCGGTGGCGACGTCGAAGACGAAGCCCCGCACAGCGTCCCGGTGCGGCACGAAGGGGTTCGCCCTGACCCGGGCCAGCGACTGCCGGACGTCCTCGTCGACGTCGGTGAACGACTCGGGGGCCCAGGCCGGCTTCATGCCCACCTCGTCCTGGATCGATCGCTTGAAGGCGTCGTCGGTGAAGGTGAGCATGCCGCAGTCGGTGTGGTGGATCAGGATGATCTCCCGGGTCCCCAGCAACCGCTGACTGATCGCGAGCGAGCGGATCTCGTCGTCGGTCACCACGCCCCCGGCGTTGCGGATGACGTGGGCCTCCCCGGGGCCCAGGCCGAGCATGCCGTAGACGTCGAGCCTGGCATCCATGCAGGCCAGGACGGCGATGTGGCGCGAGGGCGGCATCGGCAGGGGGCCGGAGAAGGTCGTGGCGAAGCGGGCGTTGTTGGCCAGGTACTCGTCGGTGACGGACATCGAGGCTCCCGGGCTGTGATCGGTCACGGGGACTGGGTGGTTCCGGGTCGTTCCGGTCAGCCCATTCCAGGCCCGTTCGGGGGTGTGCGCGACCCGAGCCGGCTCCGTCAGCCGTCGGTGTACTCCGAGACCAGGTGAGTGCGCAGCTTCGTGTTCAGCTCGGCGATGGTCCGGCAGGTGCCCTCCGGGATGTGCGCGAGGTCCTCGAGCGTCTTCTGCGGCCGCTCGGGCAGGCCCGCCACGACGTCGATGGCGGCCGGGTTGAGGTCCGCCATGGTCAACACCGCGGAGAACTGCGCGGCGCGCTGCATCGTGTTGGGGTTGGCCGGGAAGCCCTGGCAGAAGTCCAGCAACTCGCGCAACTCGGACCGGATGCCCTCGAGCATGACCCGGTCGACCCCGGGTGGCGCCGCCCAGGCCTCGTTCACCCAATCGGTCAGGATCGGTTTGGTGAGCAGGGAGGCCCGCAGGCCCACCGAGAGGACGACCGTGCCGCCGGGGCGTGCCAGCAGGGTGCCGGTGTCGAGCAGCACCGCCAGGGTCTCCTCCAGAGTCTCCCGGTGCATCGACTCGAGGAAGGAGCGGACGGCGACCTGCTGGTGCAGCGGTCCGCCGCGTTTGTAGGTCTGGGCGACCGCGTCGAGGATCTCCGCTCCCACCGGGACAGGATCGGCATCGGCGTGGACGAGCTGAAGTGGGACGTCCCGCCGCCCCGGCCCCGCGTGGCTTTGTGCCCTGGAGGGGGCCGTCCGGGTCCGAGAGACTGGCGGTAGGGCTGCCGGGCGGGCTAGGGCGGTCGCCCGATGTCCCTGGAGGTGATCGTGATGCCGGCCCAGGAGGTCCTCACTCCGGTCGGGTCCGGATCGGCGCCGCCCGGTGAGCCGTACGCCCTCGTCCGTGAGACCCACACCAGCGTCGTGCTCCTGCTCGGGGAACGCGCCTACAAGATGAAGCGGGCCGTGCGGCTGCCGTTCGTCGACCTGTCCACCCGAGAGCGCCGGCTGGCGGTCTGCCGCGCCGAGCTCGAGCTCAATCGCCGGTTCGCCCCCGACGTCTACCTGGGCCTGCTCGAACTGCGGGACCCGGCGGCTGCCGAACCGGGCGAACCGGTGCTGTCGATGCGCCGGATGCCCGACTCCCGGCGCCTGTCCACCCTGCTCCGCGATGGCCGCCGCCAGGCCGCCGCCGAATGCGTCCGGGACGTCGCACGCCAGGTGGCGGCCGCCCACGCCGCCGCCCCCGCCGTCCCCGGGTTCGGTCTGTACGACACGACGAGCGCGCTGTGGCGCGAGGGCGCCGAGCAGATGGCCGGGTTCCGCGACCTGGTGTCCGGATCGCAGGCCCACGGCGAGGCGCCGCGACCGAACCCGCTCGACGAGATCGCCTCGCTGTCCGAGGAGTACCTGCGCGGGCGCCGTCCGCTGTTCGACAGGCGTGAGGCAGCCGGCCTGGTCCGCGACGGGCACGGCGACCTGCTCGCCGACGACATCTTCCAGCTCGAGGACGGCGCGCGGATCCTCGACGGCCTCGAGTTCGACCGGCGGCTGCGGCTCACAGACGTGCTCGAGGACGTGGCGTTCCTGGCGATGGACCTGGAGTCCCGGGGCGCCCCCGATCTCGCCCGGCTGCTGATCGACCGCTACCGCGAGTTCTCGGCCGAGGCGCACCCGGTCAGCCTGGAGCACCACTACGTCGCCTACCGGGCCTTCGTCCGGGCCAAGGTGCAGTGCCTGCGCCATGAGCAGGGTGAGGCGGGGGCGGCGACACGGGCGGTGGACCTGCTCGGACTCTGCCGGGACCGGCTGGTCCGGGGCCGCGTCCACCTCGTGCTCGTGGGAGGACTGCCGGCGACGGGCAAGTCCACCCTGGCTGCGGCCCTGGCGGCCACGGACGACGACCGCGACTGGGCCGTGCTGTCCTGCGACCGGATCCGCAAGGAGGGTCTGGGGCTGTCCGCCGCGACGGCCCGCCCCGCGGCCTTCGAGGAGGGGATCTACACCCCCGAACGGACGGCGGAGGCGTACACCCGGATGCTGGCCCAGGCCGAGATCGCGCTGGCATCGGGGGTCTGCGCCGTCCTCGACGCCTCCTGGACCGACCAGGCGTGGCGGGAACGCGCCCGCGCCATGGCGGCCGGGTACGGCGTCGCCCTCACCGAGATCCGCGCCACCGCCCCCCCGCCGGAGTGCCTGCACCGGATCGTCCGGCGGTGCGCGCAGGGCGGTGACCCCTCCGACGCGGACGCCGCCGTGTACCAGGGGTTGGCCGCCCGGCAGGCCCCGTGGCCGCGGGCGGTCGACGTCGACACCGGGGGCGAACCGGCCGCCGCGGTGGCGCGGGTGCTCGATCAGTGCGCCCGGGCGCCGCTGCCGGCCCGGTATGCGCCGGTGACGGGTCGGTGACCGGCCGGTAGGTCAGCGCCGGCGGTTCCGGGCGGACCAGCAGGCCCGGTGCCAGTGCCGCCGGTCCTCGACGCCGCCGAAGGCCCCGATCGGCTCCTCGGCGGGCCAGGCCACCACGTGGGCGGTGCCGGCGGGGATCTGCTGGCGGCAGCCCGGGCACAGGTAGTCCTTGGTCGCGGACGTCCCCGGGACCGGGCGCACCAGCCACTCGCCGTCCGGATGCCGCTCGAGCCGCCCCGTCCCGTACAGCACCCGGTCGCGGTCCGGCTGAGGTGCCCACGATCCCGGGCCGCCGCGACCGGGGCCGCGGCGCCGGGGACGATTGCTGCGGGGCACGGGTCAGCTCCCGGGGGTGGCGCGCTCGACGAGCCCCGCCGCGTCCAGGCCCCGCGGCAGAACGCCGTACAGCCGGCCGGATCCCGGCGCCGCGCCGTCCGCCGCCGGCGTCCAGGGGGCCATCCGGGAGGCGAGGAAGGCCTCGCTGACCCCGGGGTCGCCGTGGCGCAGCAGCACCGAGGCCTGCAGGACCAGCGCCAGCCGCTCGATGACGTCGCGGGCCCGGTACTCGAGGTCGTCCGGGTCGGCGAGCACCCCCTTGAGCCCGTCGAGCGCCCGGTCGAGTCGGCGGTCGGCACCGCGCGCGGTCTCCGCCTCGTCCACGACGGCGGTCAACGAGTCCGGAGACCTCGTCATCGAGAAAGGCGACATAACCCTCCGGGTGGGGATGGCTGCCGGCGACGCCGCACGCCTTGCAGACGCGCAATCGCGCCCCCTTCGAGCGGGCATGGGCGAGCGCGTCGTC
>CAYYCE010000360.1:0-3924 GCA_964469635.1 uncultured Kineosporiaceae bacterium | reverse complement strand
CCGGCAGTGGAGCCGGTGGACGCCCGATCGGCGTGCCTCCCGGGCCTCGGCGGTGGCCGCCGTCGGGCTCGGATGGGCCGCGCTCCAGGTGATCGCGACCGCCCAGGCCGCCGATTCCCCGTCCGATGCGCGGGCCGGGGTGCAGGCGGGAGTACCCGCTGTCGCGGCGGTCGGCACCCCAGCCCCGGTGATTCCCGCCGACGTGGTCAGCCGGGCGGGACGTGGTGGCGGCGAGACATCGGCACCGGTCCGCGGGGCGGCCCACGAACCGACCCTGGAGGCTACCCGGGAGGCGACCCCGGAGCCGACCGAGGGCTGGACGTCGTCCCGGAACTGGATGCACCCCGGCACACCGACGCCGGTGCCCACGCCGGCCCCGGTGCCCACGCCGGCCCCGGTGCCCACGCCGGCTCCGATGCCGACCTCGACTCCGAGGACCGGTTCGGCTGCGGCTCCGGGGCCCGTGGCGGCCCGGGGCCCTGTCGCCTCATCCGTACCCAGGTCCTCCTCGGCCTCGGCGCCCGCCCGTGCCGCGTCCGCGGCGCGGTCGTCCGTCCCGACCGTGCGGGCCGGATCCTGGAGCGCCGTTCGACGCCACATTCACGGTCACCGGAATTGGCACATTCACGGTCACCGGAATTGGTACTGGCCGGTCACCGATCGACGTCTCCCGCGGCATCGGGCCTGAGCGCCTGCCGGGCGGCGGGCCCTGCGCGCCGGTCCCACCCGGTAGGCCAGGATGGGCGGCATGACGCCGTCGGAACTGCAGGCCGATCGGGTGGTCGAAGCGCTCGTGTGCTGCGGCGTCCGTCGCGTCGTGCTCTGTCCCGGCTCGCGCAGCGCGCCGCTGGCCTACCGGTTGGAGGTGGCCGAGCAGGCCGGTGACGTACGGCTCTGGGTGCGCCACGACGAGCGGTCGGCCGGCTTCGTCGCCCTTGGCATGGCGCGCGCCGGGGCCCCGGCCGCGGTGGTCACCACGTCGGGGACGGCCGTGGCCAATCTGCATCCGGCCGTGCTGGAGGCTCACCACGGCGGCGTGCCGCTGATCGTCGTCAGCGCTGATCGGCCACTGGCGCTGCGCGGTACCTGGGCGAATCAGACCACCGAGTTGCAGCCCGGCCTGTTCGGCGGTGCGGTCCGCGCCCGCACGGACGGTGGGCCGGATGCGGTGGCTCTGGAGGCGGCGATCCGCCGGGGGTTGGGCGGCGCCGACGCCCGGCCGGGGCCGGTGCATCTCAATGTGTGTCTGGCCGAACCCCTGGTGCCTCGGGGATCGACGGCGGGGTCCCTGGAGCGGTCCCTCGCCCCGGCCGGGGCCCGCGTGGTGGGCGAGCCTGCTGCGGACTCGCCGATCACCGCGCTCGGAGTCGGGCCGCGCACCGTGGTGGTCGCCGGGGACGGCGCGGGCCCGGCGGCACGGACGCTCGCGGCCGCGGCGGGCTGGCCGTTGTTCGCCGAACCGTCGTCGGGATCGCTGTGCGGCGCCGAGGGTTTCGGGCCCTACCGGCTACTCCTGGAACATCCCGGTTTGGCCGAGGAGATCGAGCGGGTCGTGGTGTTCGGTCGGCCGACGCTGTCGCGTCCGGTCACCCGACTGCTGCAGCGCGAGGACGTCGAGGTGCTGCTGGTCTCGCCGTACTCGCAGTGGCCCATACCTGACCGTCCGGTCAGGCGGGCGGTGCGGGTCCGGGCCGACGGCGAGCCCGATCGGGCGTGGTGGAGTCGGTGGCGCGCCGCGGCCCGGGCGGCGCGGGGGGCCCTGGACGCGGTGCTGGACGCCGGTGCGAAGCCCACCGGACCGAGGCTGGCCCGGGCCGTGGCCCGCAGCATGGCGCCCGGCGCGATGCTGATGGTCGCGGCCAGCAATCCGGTTCGCGATCTCGACCTCGTGGTCGACGATCTACCGACGGACGTCACGGTGGTGGCGAACCGCGGTTTGGCCGGAATCGATGGAACCCTTTCGACGGCAACGGGTTACGCCGCGGCGACGGATCGGTCGACCAGGGTTCTGGTGGGTGATCTCGCCTTCCTGCACGACGCGAATGCGCTGCTCGCACCACCGGGGGAACGCCGGCCGCCGGTGCAGGCCGTGGTGCTCAACGACGGTGGTGGGGGGATCTTCTCGATGCTGGAGTACGGCGAGCTTGCCGAGCGCGACGTCGTCGAGTCGGCCAGGTTCGAGCGGCTGTTCGGCACGCCGCAGCGGGTGGATCTGGAGGCGCTGTGCCGTGCCCACGGCGTCGGACACGTGCGGATCGAGGACATGGACGAGGTGAGGGACGTCCTCGCACGACCGGAACCGGGATTCGGCGTCGTCGAGGTGGCTGCCGACCGATCGGGGCTGCGTCGCCGCCGCGAATCGTTGCGCGCCGCGGTGGCCCATGCCGTGGACGAGGTCCTGGTCGGTTCCGCGGATCGCTCGCCGGGCTGATCGCGACCAGGCCGTCGATGCCGTTCCGGTCGATGCCGTTCTAGTTGGCGAGGGCGTCCCGCATAGGCACCAGCTTCGCGACCGACTCCGCCAGTTCGGCCTCCGGGTCGGAGCCCGAGACGATGCCGCACCCGGCGAACAGCCGGAGGACATGTTCGTCGGTCGGTGACATCCGCCCGCAGCGCAGCGCGATGCCCCACTCGCCGTCGCCCTCGGCGTCGATCCAACCCACCGGGCCGGCGTAGCGGTCGCGGTCCATGTGCTCGAGCCGATCGATCAACGCCGCCGCCGCGGCCGTCGGCGTGCCGCACACGGCTGCCGACGGGTGCAGCGCCTGGGCCAACGCCAGCGACGAGGACTTGTCCGCCAACACCCCCGTCACGTCGGTCGCCAGGTGCATCACGTTGGCCAGGTGCAGCACGAACGGCGACTCGGGCACGTTCGTGGAACTGCAGTGGGGGGCCAGTGCCTCGGCGACCGAGCGCACCGCGTACTCGTGTTCCTCCAGGTCCTTGCTGGAGCGGGCCAGCGAGGCCGCCAACCTCAGGTCTCGAGCGTCGTCCCCGCTTCGTCGGATCGTGCCGGCCAGTACGCGCGAGGTGACCAGACCCTTCTCCCGCCGCACCAGCAGTTCCGGCGTGGCTCCGAGGAGGCCGTCGACACAGAACGTCCAGGTCCCCGGGTAACGATCGGCCAGCCTGCGCAACGCCCAGCGCGGATCGATCGGCTGCTCCGCCCTGGCCTCCATGTCTCGGGCCAGCACGACCTTGTCCACGGTGCCGGCGTCGATCTCCTCGATCGCCTCGGCCACCGCCGCCACCCACTGCGCGGACCCCAGGGCGCCGTCGGCGAACGACACCTCTCCGGGGGAGTTCACCGGTTCGACCTCGGGAAGGTGCGGCGGTGGTGGCAGGCCTCCCACGCTGACCGTGGTCAGCCACCATCGTCCGGACCGGTGCCCGACGACCACCTCGGGCACCACGAGCGCGGCCCCCACCGGCGAGGCAGGTGAGAAGGGGAACGACCCGAACGCCACCAGACCCGTGCCCGGAAGCCCGACCACGTCCCGGACCAGGGCGCGGGCCACCAGTTGGGACCAGGCCCGATCCGCCTGGGCGAACGTCGGACCCGCCTCGCCCCGGTCGGCCAGGTCGATGCGAGCCACGCTGCCCCACCCGACGAGGCCCTCGCCGCGGCGCACCCATGCCAACGGAGCGCTCCTCGGCAGCAGCGAGAGCAACGGACCGGGATCGGCCAGCGGCAGCGTGCGCACAACGAGGGGCACGCTCAAAGGTGCGGTGGTCATCGCGGCCACAGCCTAAGCCGGACCGGTGGCGACGCGTAGCAGACTTCCCCCGCCTGAGGTTGTCCTCGAACATGTGTACGACTATAGTCGAGACATGATCCCACGGGAAGCCACTCTCAAAGGCGGTTCACGGCCGCGGGGTGTCGTCCTAAGGCGCGTCGCTGCGGTCCCCCGCCGCGGATGAAAG
>CAYYCE010000359.1:0-3936 GCA_964469635.1 uncultured Kineosporiaceae bacterium | reverse complement strand
CGCCGCTGATCATCAGGACGGCGCGGTGGAGGCTGTTCATGGCCTTGAGGGACAGCTCGCTGGGCATCCGCGAAATGTACCGCGCGCCCGTCAACGGTGCGGGACCGGATCACGCGACCCGCGTCGAGAGGGGCAGCGTGACGGTGAAGGTGGCCCCGCGCCCGCGTCCGCGGGAGTGGGCATCGATACTGCCCCGGTGCGCCCGGACGATCGCCCGGGTGATGGTCAGCCCGATCCCGGAGCCGGTGGTTCGGTCGGAACCGGAGGCTCGCGCCGAGTCGGCCCGGTAGAAGCGCTCGAACAGGTGCTTGGCCTGATCGGGATCGAACCCGTTTCCGTTGTCGGACACGGTGAGCCGGGCCAGTCCTGCTCTCCCGGCGCTGGGTCGGGGATCGGCGACGGCCTCGACGGTCACGGTGACGGAACCGCCGCTGGCGGTGTGCCGCAGCGCGTTGTCGAGCAGATTCGTCACGGCCTCGACGAGCCGGTCGGCGTCGGCGTCCACGGTCGGACCGGGGCCGGGCACCTCCAGGGCCAACCCGACGCCTCGAGCCTCGTAGCGGGATCGCAACGCCGTGGTCGCTCGGGCGGCGACATCGGCCAGCAGGGTGGGGCGGGGCCGCAGGGCCAGTTGACGTTCCTCGGCGCGAGAGACGGCCTCCAGGTCGGCCACCAGGCGGTGCAGCCGGGCGGCCTGCTCGGCGAGGGTGTCCAGGGTCGTGGCGTCCACCGGAAGGACGCCGTCGGTCACGGCCTCGACGGTGGCCTCGAGGGAGGCGATCGGAGTGCGCAGCTCGTGGGCCAGGTCGGCGAGCAGTCGCCGGCGGGTCTCCTCGGTGGTGGCCAGGCGATGCGCGAGCTGGTTGACCGCGGCGGCGAGGGCGCCGAACTCAGGGCCCAGCCGCGGGTCGGCCACCGCGGTGTCGTAGTGGCCGTCGGCGAGCCGTGCGGTGGCGACGGCGAGTTCGGTGACCGGCACGGCCAGGCGCCGGGTGATCAGCCAGGTGACCAGACCCGCGACCAGGACCGACACCGCGATCCCGATCCCCAGGGAGACCAGCGTGGCCCGGGTGAACGCCCGGTCCACGTGGGTCAGCAGGGCAGGGCTCAGATCGGGCGCCCCGGATCGGCGCAGGTGGGTCAGGAACAGCGGCGGGGCCAGAACCGCCGCGACGGCGAGCAGGGTCGCCGACCCGGCGGCGACGACCAGGGCCATCGCCGTGAACACCCGGGCCCCCAACCCGAGTCGCACGAATCTCCGGCGCCTGCCGGGCGTGACCTCCCGCCCTCCCGCGCGTCGCCTCATCCGGTGCCCATCCGGTATCCCACTCCCCGCACGGTCACGATGTACCGCGGGTCCGCGGCGTCGTCGCCGACCTTGCGCCGGATGTGCCCGACGTGGACGTCGACCAGATGCTCGTCCCCGACCCAGTCACCGCCCCACACCGACTCGATCAGCTGACGGCGGGAGAACGCCTGCCGCGGGCGGGCGCTCAGCGTGGCCAGGACGTCGAACTCGGTGCGGGTCAGCTCCACCGCCTCGGGCCCCACGTGGACCTCGCGGGCCAAGGGGTCGAGCGTCAGGGCTCCGAACCGGCGGACCGCGCTCCCGTCCGGCCCCGCACCTGCGGACGAACCGATGCGCGGACGGCGGAGCATCGTGCGGACCCGGGCCACCAGCTCCCGCGGGCTGAACGGTTTGGTCAGGTAGTCGTCGGCACCGACGGACAGCCCGATCAGCTTGTCCACCTCGTCCGCCCGCGCCGTCAGCATGATCACGTAGGCGTCGGTGAAGGTGCGCAGCACCCGACACACCTCGATGCCGTCGAGGCCGGGAAGCATCAGATCCAGAACCACGACGTCCGGCAGCTCTCGGCGCGCCAGTTCGACGGCCTGCTCGCCGTCGGTCGCCGTGATCACCTCGAATCCCTCTCGGACCAGGTATCCGGCCACGGCACGGACCAGACTGGGCTCGTCGTCGACGACCAGCACCCGCGCCGCGGCGCCCGGACCGCTCCCGTCGCCGCTCGCTCCCACGCCTCGCGTCACTCCCCGGTCATGGCCACGAAGCCGCCGTGCCAGGTGTGGTACCAGATCGCACCAGTGCTCGCGTTCACCGACATCATCCCGACCACCGTGCCATCCCTCAGGGTGTGCAGGGTGTAGTAGCCGGGAAACGCCTCGGCCGGTCCCGCTGTGAGCCCGTGCAGGTCACCGGTCTGCGCGTCCAGCCACACCTGGGCGTCCGCGCCCGCCTGGGCGGCGGACACGGTTCCGCTCACCCGACCGGCCGCGCGCATGCCGTACTCGGTGTTCCACATCGTCGCGGGCCCGGGCTCGATGCTGACGGCACCGGTGTCGGGGTCGACGAGCACCTCGGTGGCACCGCTACCGTCCGTGGTCAGCAGCTCGGCGTAGAAGCCGTTCGAGAACTGCATCACCTCGCCGACGTGCAGGCCGCCGATGCGATCGGCCAGCACCTGCGCCCGGGTTGCGGCCGCCGCCATCGAGGTCACCGCCCGCCCGTCTCCGGCGACCCCGAACCGGCCGTCACCCTGCCAGGATCCACCCGACCCGAAGTCGCGCATCATGCCCGCGCCAGATCCGCCACCCATCATGCCCGGGCCGTACCCGTCACCGTCCGGATCGAGGGCGCGGGACACTCCGGTCGGCGAGGACCGCCCCGGCCCGACCCCGGAAAGGACCACCGCGAACACCGCGACACTGCCGACCAGCAGCAGGACCGCCGCGACCAGCGCGACGGCCAGGCCACGCCGTCCGAACCGGTTCACCTCGTGCCCCGGGCCTGCGCCAACGCGGCTCGCTGAGCCTGATACGTCTCCACGTCGATCTCTCCCCGCGCGAAGCGACGGTCCAGGATCTCCTCGGGGGACTCCCGCTGTTCCTTGGCTCCCGCGCCCCCACCGGCAGGCAACAACCGCACCACCAGGTAGAGGATCACGCCCAGCAGGACCAACCAGAACACCCCCATGAACAACCAGGTGCCCCACCCGAGACCGTGGTCGTACCAACCCATCATCGTCGTGCTCCTTCCGTTCGGCGGCTCTCCCGGAGCCGGGAGCCGTTGCCGCCGCCTTTCGACCGCTCACCGTCCAGACTGGCGGACGACGACGAACCCCACCCGCGGCGAACGACGAAGAAACGACGAAGACGGACGGCCGGGGCGCTCAGCCGATCGGAGGGTTTGACATCCTGATGGTGGACAGGTGGGTGATCGCGTGAGAGATCGCGATGCCGGCGGTCGGCCGCGCAACGCACGGCCGCGTGACGGTCTGGGCCGGCCGTTGCCGCGGGGCAGCACCGGGGTGCAGCGGGTCCCGGACGATCTGGTGCTGCCTCCCGAGCAGGCACTGGCCGAGGCGCAGAGGCTGTTGGACGAGGGGCATCCGTTCCACGCCCACGAGATCCTCGAGGGCGTGTGGAAGACCGCTCCGGACGGCGAGCGCGACCTGTGGCAGGGCCTCGCCCAACTCGCGGTGGGGTTGACCCACCTGTTGCGGGGGAACCCGGTCGGGGCGACGGCGGTCCTGAACCGTGGAGGCGATCGAATCGCCCCCTTCGCCGCCGACCCGCCGTACGCGATCGATGTGACGGGGCTGCTCGAGTGGGCCCGTCGGGCACAGGCCATCGCCTCGGGCCGCTCCGCCTCGGGGGGTGATGCTGCGGCGATCGAGGTTCCCTGCCTCGTGGCACGGCACCATCCACCGACCCCGGAGCGACGCCGATGACCGATCCCCCGAATTTCCCGGACCGCCGCGAGCCGGGAGCCCACGCCCCGACCCAGGGTGGGTTCGCCGGCCTCGCGGATGAGCCGAACTCGACACTCCCCCAATGGCGAGGCCCCTACCCAGGGGAACCTCCATCTCCCGGATCAGCCTGGGCCGGATCGACCGGTGTAGGCCACCGCGAGCCTGA
>CAYYCE010000358.1:0-3937 GCA_964469635.1 uncultured Kineosporiaceae bacterium | reverse complement strand
AGATAGGCCTCTGCGTCGTAGCGGCGGACCATGCGGTGGGTGTTGAAATAGTAGGCCACGTTGCCGATCGCCTGCTTCATCATCCAGCGCCAGCGGGAGGGCTCCGCCGACCAGAGCGGCAGGACCACGTTCTCCAGCTTGTCGTACAGAGCGCCGGCATCGCCCTCCCCGCCCTCGCGATCCTCGCCGATCGCCCAGCCGGTCACCCCCTCGATGCAGCCTTCCACCCACCAGCCGTCCAGGGTGGACAGGTTCAGCCCGCCGAGGTCGGTGCGCACCGTCATCGCGTCGCCGCCGCCGGTGTAGGTCGAGTACGGCTCCCGGGTGCCACGGGCATAGGCGGCACGGACGGCGACGGCCAGGCGCCGCGAGGGCGCCACGATCGCCCGGTTACCCGGGACCGCGCCCGGGGCGATCACGTGGAAGCCGTACCCCGTCGTGGGGCCGCCATCGGCGTGGATCGAGACGGCGGCGTCCGCGTGGTGGCGGTTCCCGATCGCGGCCCGCTCCGTGATGCACGGTCCGACCCCGCCGTCACCGCGTCGGGTCAGCACCACGGTCGCGCCGCGCCGTCGCAGCACCGTGGCCAGCCGGGAGGCGACGTCCCAGGTGAAGGCGTGTTCGGCGTAGCCGCGGAGGGTCTGGGTCCCGGAGGTGTCGCAGGCCTTGCGCTTGGTGCCGATGTCCACGAGCCGGGCGACCTGCGAGGCGTGGGAGGCGTTCCCGCCGTTGTGTCCCGGGTCGATCACGATGACGCGGCCGGCCAGGGAACGACCGGTTCCGGTGGCCGAGGTGGCGTCGGGGGTGCCCGGCGGCGAGGCCAGGCTGAGCCGGTGGCCGGAGGCCACTGTGCCCTCGACGGGGGTGGTCGAGACGGCGGCCGGTCGCAGCTCGGCGATCGGTGGGGCCTGGTCGGTACAGGCCGCCAGGGCCGCGCCGCACGCCACCGCCGCGGCGAGCGCGGTCGCCGTCCTCGCGTTCCGCCGCCTCATCGCCGCGACCCGACCGCGGCCCGCCGCACCCGGTCGAGCACGGCCCCGGCGAGCGCCGCCCGCTCACCGGGCGGCGGCGGGATCACCACGACGCGGCCGAGGTCGAGGGCGTCGGCCTCGCGCAGTGCGGCGTACAGCACCCGGGCGTAGGCCTCGGCGTCCACCGGTTCGCTGAGCCGGACCGTCCCCGGCGGCGTCGGCACGTCGGCCACGGCCAGGAAGCCGGTCGGCGGCGAGCCCGGCTCTCCCACCGATCGTCCCGCCGGTCCTCCCCCCGGATGACCGGCCGGCGGGTCGGACAGCAGGGACGCCGCGGCGTCCGCGTCGAGGGCGAGCAGCACCTGGGCGCGCGGCGCGTAGTGGGCGGCCAGCGTTCCGGGGGCGCGGACCCCCGGCCGCGGGGTCGGCGCCGGGTCGACGCCGCCGACGCGCGCGATCTCCGCCAGCCCGACGCCGCCGGGCCGCAGCAGGGCCGGTGCCGGACCGGTGCAGTCGATGATCGTGGACTCCACCCCGACCATGCTCGTGCCACCCTCCAGCACGCAGTCGCGCTCGACGTCCAGCAGCGGGCCGAGGTCGGTGAGCACGTCCTCGGCCCGGGTCGGGCTGAGCCGGCCGAACCGATTGGCCGACGGGGCGGCGAGGCCCGAGAACGCCCGGCCCGAGGCCACGGCGAAGGCCGACAGCAGGCCGGCGGCCACGGGATGGGCGGGGCAGCGCAGACCCACCGAGTCGCCGCCGCCGGTGATGTGGTCCCCGGCCCGGTCGGAACGGGGTAGCACCAGGGTCAACGGGCCCGGCCACAGCCGCTCCGCCAGCCGCATCGCGTAGTCCGGGACGTCGCGGGCCCAGGCGTGCGGGCCGGTCAGCCCACCGAGGCCATCGGCCAGATGCACGATCAGCGGGTGGTCGGCGGGGCGGGCCTTGACGGCGTAGACGCGGGCGACCGCCGCCGGGTTCTCGGCGTCGGCGGCCAGACCGTAGACGGTCTCGGTGGGCATCCCGACGAGCCCACCGCGCAGCAGGAGGTCCACCGCCGCCGCGAGGGAGGTGGAGGCGCCCCGGGACAGGGCGGAGGCGGGGGACGGGTGCACTCGGACAGTGTCGCAGCCGACGGCGCTGGATCCGTGATGGACCACCCCGGTCTGTCGCTGTGTGTACGCGCCGCGCGACTCACCGGAGTTTGGGAGGCCGGCGGAGCGGATCGGTACCGTCCCGGGCGTGAGTATCGAGGGCCCCGCCCGGGGCGCATCCGTCCGTCCGACCCGCCCGTGGCGGGTATGGCGCCGCCGGGTGCTCCTCGCCGTCGTGGGGATGCTGGCCACCGCCCTGTCGACCCTGGCGGGCCCGGTCGGAGCGGCCTCACCCGCGGCGGCCGAGGTGTCCCCCGCCGCCGCCCCGACCGCGAACCCGCCGTTCGCCTCCTCGGCGGCCGCGGCGCAGCGGACGGCCCGCGCCCAGCTCGCCGCCGCCGTCGTGCCCACCCCGGTCTGGCACTCCTGCGGCGAGCCACTGCTGTGCGCCGGGGCGAGGGTGCCACTCGACTGGTCCCGGCCCCGCGGCGCCACGATCGGCCTGGCGCTGATCAAGCTGCCCGCGGCCACGCCGTCCCGCAGACTCGGCACGCTCTTCGTCAATCCCGGCGGCCCGGGGGGCTCCGCCGTCGACCTGCTCCGCAGCGACCCCGACCTCCTGCCCGCCGCGGTCCGCGCCCGGTTCGACGTGATCGGCTTCGATCCACGGTTCGTCGGCGCCAGCCGACCGCCGGCGACCTGCCTGTTCGACGAGGCGTTCCACGAACTCCTCACGACCCAACCGGCGTTCCCGGTGACCTCTGACGAGGAGAGGGCCTACACCGCGGCGATGGCCGGCTACTCCTCCCGTTGCGCCGCACACCGCTACCTTCGGTACGCCTCGACCGCCTCGGTGGCCCGCGATCTCGAACTGCTCCGCCGGGCCGTCGGGGACCGCCGGATGAACTTCCTCGGCTACTCCTACGGCAGCTACCTGGGCCAGATGTACGCCGAACTGTTCCCGGGCCGGGTGCGGGCGATGGTGCTCGACGGCGTCCTCGACGCCCAGAAGTGGGCCACCGGGGACGGGAGCCAGCGGCGGACCACACCGTTCAGCACCCGGATCGGCAGCGACCGCGCCTCCTCGAAGGCGCTCGCGGAGTTCTTCCGGCTGTGCCTGGCGGCCGGGACGGCGCGGTGCCCGCTGGCCACCCAGGGCGACCCGGAGTCGACGTTCCGGGAGATCGCCGACGCATTGCTGGCCTCGCCCATCGACCTCGGCGGCGGCGAACTGCTGGACTACGCCACGCTCGTCGGCTCCACCGCGTCGGTGCTGTACTCGCCGTTCGCCTGGGAGCCGTTCTCGGCCGAGTTGCAGGCACTCCACCTGGAGCTGACGCGGACGGCGTCGGCCTCGGCCCGGTCGACCCCGTCCACCCAGTCGACGCCCTCCACCCCGTCGGTACGGTCGGCACCCTCCGCCCGGCTGCGCCGGACCGCCCGGTCGGTGCGGGACCGCGCCACCGCCGACAATCCGTCCAGTCCGTCGGGTATGCCCGCGCTGTGGCCGTCGATCCCGGCGCAGCGCTCCGAGAAGCCCCTGCCGGCCCGTCCCGGCCCGACCCCGGCGTCGGCGCCCGCGGACAACGCCTTCGCGGCGTTCGGCGCGGTCAGTTGCGCCGACAGCCGCAACCCGACCGGGTCGGGCCGGTGGGCCGCCGTCGCGCGCGGCCGGGACCGGTCCTACCCCTACTTCGGCCGGGCCTGGGCCTGGTCGGGGGTGCTCTGCGCCTCGTGGTCCCTGCGGGACCCCAACACCTATTACGGACCGTTCGGCGTCCGGACCGCCTCGCCGATGCTGGTGATCGGCACCACGCTCGATCCCGCAACCCCCTACCAGGGCGCCGTCGTCACCGCGAACCGGTTCCCCGG
>CAYYCE010000357.1:0-3961 GCA_964469635.1 uncultured Kineosporiaceae bacterium | reverse complement strand
CGGCGCCGAGATCGGCATCAGCACCCAGAAGCTGCACGCCCGTGGTCCCATGGGACTGGCCGAGCTGACGAGCACCAAGTGGGTGGTGGCCGGAGACGGCCACACCCGACCCTGACCGCCCATCAATCCCGTCCGATCGTCCCGGGGGCCTGCGTGGAGTCGTCCGAGGTTCACCTGCTCACGCAGGTGGAGGATTGGCACTGGTGGTACGCCGAGCGTCGCCGGCTGCTGGACCGGGCGTTGGCGCATCTCGAGCCCGGTGACGCCGTGGACGTCGGTGCCGCCGGCGGAGGGAACACCCGCGTGCTGGTCCACCGGGGGTGGCGAGCGGTGGCTCTCGAGTACGGCGAGGAGGGGGCGCGGGTGTGCGCCCAGCGAGGCATCCCGGTGCTGCGGGGCGATGCCACCGCTCTGCCCCTGGCCCCTGCCAGCGTCGACCTGATCGTCGCCTACGACGTGCTGGAGCACCTGAAGGACGACGAGGCCGCGGTGCGGTGCGCGTTCGAGGCGTTGCGTCCCGGGGGGACCTTCCTGGTGGCGGTCCCGGTCGACCAGCGGTTGTGGTCGGCGCACGACGTGGCCGTGGGGCACGTGCGGCGGTACCAGCGCGAGGAGCTGACCGCGCTGCTCGTGGGGGCGGGATTCGTCCTGGAGGACGTGCGCAGCTGGATGGTGCTGCTGCGTCCGGCGGTGGCGCTGCGGCGGCGGGTGGCCGGGATGCTCCGGGACGCCGCCGGGTCTGATCTGGACGCGCCGGCGCCCTGGCTGAACCGGGCCCTCGGCGCTGTGGTCGCCGTCGAGCGTCACCTGCCGGTGGCCTCACTGCCGGGAGTGTCCATGGTGGTGCGCGCGCGACGTTTCTGAGCCGTGACGTTTCTGAGCATCGACCGCGGCTGCGACGAGGCCTATTCCGCGAGGTCGTCGTCCAGGCTGTCGTGGGCCACGAAGTAGGACGGCCGGCCCTGCATCTGGGTGTAGATCCGGCCCACATACTCGCCGAGGATCCCCAAGCTGAGCAGTTGGACGGCGCCCACGCCCGCCACCGCGACGAACGTCGAGGTCCAACCGGGCACCACCTGACCGGTGGCCCAGGCGATGATCGCGTAGGCGAACAGCAGCCCGGTCAGCACCGCGCCGACCAGACCGAACCAGGTCGCCATCCGCAGCGGGGCGATCGTGAAGCCGGTGAGACTGTCCACCGAGAGCCGGATCATCCGCGACAGCGAGTAGTGCGTGGTGCCCGCCGCCCGCTTCTCGCGCCGGTAGCCGACCTCGGCCGACGGGAAGGCGAGTGCGGGGATCACGAGACGCAGCACCCGGTTGTGCCCGGGCAGACTGTTCACGGCGTTCACCGTGGCCCGGCTCATGAGCCGGAAGTCGCCGGCGTCGGCCGAGACATGGATGCCGACGGTGCTGCGCATCAGCCGGTAGTAGGCGCGCGCCGTCCGGCGTTTGAAGGCCGAGTCGACGCTGCGGTCGGTGCGCACCCCGTAGACGACGTCCACGCGATCGCCCGCGCGCCCGGTCCGGTCCGCGTGGTCGGTCCGGCTGGTGGCCAGCCGCAGCATCTCGTGCAGCACCTCGGGAGGGTCCTGCAGGTCGGCGTCGAGGGTGGCCACCCAGTCGCCGCGGCAGCGGGCCAGCCCGGCGGACAGCGCGGCCTGGTGCCCGGCGTTGGCCCGCAGCCGGACCACCCGCAGCTGCGGCCAGGACCGGCGCTCCTTGACCAGCAGGACCGGGGTGGCGTCGCGGCTGCCGTCGTCCACGACCAGGACCTCGTAGCCGGTGATCAGGTGTTCGGCCGCGAGGCCGTCCAGCACCGGGCGCAGCCGGGCCGCGAACAGCGGCAGCACCTTCTCCTCGTCGTACATCGGGACGACGACGCTCAACTCGACGGGGTCGGCTGGTCTGGACTCGGCGGGCATGGGTGGTGTGTCGTCCTCCATGTGCGGCCGGGTGGATCGACCCGGGCGGGGTCGGCGTGACAGACTGTCGGCGCGCCGTGCGGGAAGCCTAGCCCGCCGCGAAGGACGTTCGAGAAGGGAACGAGGAGCCATGAGGCTGCTGGCCGAGGGTGAGATCGTCAACGAACTGCCGATGTCGCCCGCGTGGTTCGGCATCATCGCCCTGATGGTCTTCGCGATCCTGCTGGCTGCGACGATGGCGTTCCGTTCGCTCGGCCACCGCCACGACCCGGCGGCGCTCTCCTCCTCCGGACACGGTTCCACGCCTTCCGGCGGATCGTCCGGCCACTAGAGCGTGGCGGAGCCTGCCCGGCTCGGGGTGATGGGTGGCACGTTCGATCCGATCCACCATGGCCACCTGGTCGCCGCGAGCGAGGTGGCGGCGACCTTCGGTCTCGACGAGGTGGTCTTCGTCCCCACCGGGCAGCCCTGGCAGAAGAGCGACCGGCAGGTCTCTCCCGCCGAGCACCGCTACCTGATGACGGTGATCGCGACGGCGTCCAATCCGCGGTTCACGGTGAGCCGGGTCGACATCGACCGCCCGGGACCGACCTACACCATCGACACCCTCCGCGACCTGCGGGCGCAACGTCCGGAGGCGGAGCTGTTCTTCATCACCGGCGCCGACGCGTTGGCCCAGATCCTGTCCTGGAAGAGCGTCGGGGACCTGTTCGCCCTGGCCCACTTCGTGGGTGTCACCCGGCCCGGGCACGTCCTGGACGACGCCGGGCTGCCCCCCGGGCGCGTCAGCCTGATGGAGGTGCCCGCCATGGCCATCTCCTCGACCGACTGCCGCACGCGCGTTGTCCGCGGGGAGCCGGTCTGGTATCTCGTGCCGGACGGCGTGGTGCAGTACATCGCCAAGTACGGGCTGTACGGGGAGGGCCCCGTGAAAGGCTGGATGTCGTGACTGCTTCCGATCGCGCCCTCGAGTTGGCCGTGGCGGCGGGTCAGGCGGCCTCCGACAAGCT
The DNA here is from genome assembly GCA_964469635.1 of uncultured Kineosporiaceae bacterium. Classification (GTDB taxonomy): domain Bacteria; phylum Actinomycetota; class Actinomycetes; order Actinomycetales; family Kineosporiaceae; genus JADJPO01. The sequence goes on along the minus strand of CAYYCE010000357.1, from coordinate 1,026 downwards.
GGCCCAGAACGTGGTGGCTCTGGATGTCAGCGATCAGTTGGTGATCACCGATGTGTTCCTGGTGGCCTCCGCGCCCAACGACCGCCAGGTGCGCGCCATCGTGGACGCCGTCGAGGAGAGGCTGCTCGGGCTGGGTGCCAAGCCGACCCGTCGCGAGGGAGAGCGCGAGGGGCGCTGGGTGCTGCTGGACTTCGGTGAACTGGTGGTGCACGTGCAGCACTCGGACGAGCGGCAGTACTACTCGCTGGAGCGGCTGTGGCGCGACTGCCCGCCGCTCGACCTGGCATGAGCCCGTGGTGAGCGGGTGGTGAGCGTCGAGCGGCTGGTGCTGCTGCGCCACGGCCGAACGGCGTCGAACGCCGAGCGCCGATGGCAGGGCCACCTGGACGTGTCGCTGGACGACGTCGGGCGCGTACAGGCCGAGGCGACGGCGTCCTGGCTGGGGAAGGCGCTGGCCGAGGACGCGGCGCGCGGCGCCGTCCGCCTGGTTTGCTCGGACCTGTCCCGGGCCCGGCAGACCGCCGAGCCGCTGGCCGCCGCCCTGGGGGTGACGGCGCGGCCGGACGCCGGGTTGCGCGAGCGGGACGTCGGGGCCTGGGAGGGCCTGACCCACCACGACATCTCGGTGCGCTTCCCGGCGCAGTACGCCGCCTGGCGCGCCGGGGCGGACCCCGAGATCGACGGCTGGGAACCGATGTCCGAGGCCGGCGGCCGGGTCGAACGGGCGCTGCGGCGCCATGTCGAGGCCGAGGGTGCCGAGGGGGCACAGGTCATCGTGGCGGTCGGGCACGGCGGATCGATGCGCGGCGCCATGCTGCGGCTGGTCGGGTTGACCGACGGCGGCCCGGGGGACCTGCGAGTCCTCCGCAGACTCGCCCCGTTCGGCAACTGCCACTGGGCCGAGGTGATCTGGTTCGGGGGGTCCTGGCAGCTGAAGGCGTACAACCTGCGGGCGCCGGACTGACCGGGCAGACCGGGCCGACCGGGCCGACCGGGCCGACCGGGCCGACCGGGCCGACCGGGCCG
>CAYYCE010000356.1:0-3977 GCA_964469635.1 uncultured Kineosporiaceae bacterium | reverse complement strand
CCCGAGCATGAGCAACACGGCCAGGCCAGAGGCGAAGACCTCTGCGCGATACGACCCGAACGTGCGACGACCGGTGGTATCCGGGCGCGCGGCAATACGGGTGGCCACCAGGGCGGCACCGAGTGCGACGACGTCGGCGGCCATGTGCCCGGCATCCGAGAGCAGCGCGAGCGAGCCCGAGACCACGCCGGTGACGAGCTCGACCACGAAGAACAGGGCGACGAGTCCGAATGCCGTCCGCAGCCGCCACCGGTGTGTGGTGCCCGCGGATGCGGGACCGCCACTCACCGAGCACCCTGCGCCGAGCCCGCTGCTTCGTCGTGTCGGACGTGCTCGCGGGTGAGGTCCAGCATCATGCGCACGTGGGCATCCGCGAGGCGGTAGAAGACCAGTCGACCCTCGCGGCGCCCGGCCACGATCCCGGAGGCGCGCAGCATACGCAGTGCCTGGGAGACCGTGGACTCCTGGGTGTCGGTGGCGGCGGCGAGGTCGCACACGCAGAGCTCGCCGGCCTCCAGCAGTGCGTAGAGCAGGCGGGCGCGTGTCGGGTCACCGAGGAGCTTGAACAGACCCGCGGTGCGGGCGAGGTCGCCCTCCGCGAGGGACGCATCGCGAACCTGCTGCACCTTCTCTGGGTGGACGCACGGGACGGCGCATGAGGCCAAACCAACGACTATTTCATCTGAACGCATGATCAGATGTTAGCAGGGGCAGGACGTCGATAACGGCGGCGCCGGGCCGTCCGCCACTGCTTAGCCTGCGATTCCGTCGTGCCACCTGCGCCCGCTGGGTGCCACCTGGTCAGACTGGGTCGAGGCGGAAGCCGATCTTCAGGCCCACCTGAACGTGTGCGACCTCGCCGTCGGCGAGCTGGCCACGGATCTCGGTCACCTCGAACCAGTCCAGGTTGCGCGTCGTCTCGGCCGCGCGGCCGACCGCGTTGCGGACGGCCGCATCGACGCCGTCCGAAGACGACCCGACGACCTCGATGACCCGGTACACGTGATCCGACATCGTTGCCTCCCAGCATGGGGTTGTGGCCGACGACGTGGCTGTCGTCGCGGCCGGCGCGTACGAGAATCATCGCGCGAAAGGGTGCCGCGGAGGCGGTACCGGGCGGTCCCGATCGGGGGACACCATGATCTGCTTGACCCCGAGTTCCGGATGCTCGAGCACATCAGAACCCTTCTCGGCTATGCGATCGGCGCCGTCGCCACACGATGTCTCCGGTCTGAGCTACTCGCAAGCGATGCCGTCACCGTCGCGATCGAGCTTGCTTGAGTACCCGGGCTGGCCCCTGAGGATTGGGGCCGCGCCCGCTGCCCGCACGGCGGTGCAGTTGGCGTAGTAGACGTCGGCTGGCGCCCTAGGGGCTGGTGCCGGGGCCGTGGTCCTGGTGCTGCTCTTGGGCAGGGCGGCCGTTGTGGGGGCTGGCCCGCTGGCAGGAAGGGCCGTGGTGGCGCAGCCGGACAGCACCCGGACCATGGCGTCGCGTTCGGCGGAGGTGACCCACACCTTGTACTTGGCCTTGACCGCGACCTGCCGGGCAACGTACTCGCACCGGAAGGACGTGTTCGAGGGAAGCCACGTCGCCGTGTCCCCGTCGCCCTTGGCGCGGTTGGCTCCGGCGTCCACGGCGAGCAGGTTCAGCGGGTCGTTCGCGAACGCCAACCGCGTCCCTGCGGCCCACTTCGCGGCGCCCTTCTGCCATGCGTCGGACAGGGCGACGACGTGGTCGACGTCGATCTCGCTGGCGCCGCCGTAGAAGAAGCGGATCGTCTTGCCGGTGTACGGGTCCGACTTGAGGGTGCCGGCGAGCACTTTGCAGGAGTTCTTCATACGCCTGTCCGTCAGGTCTCGGCGCAGGATGTCGTTGCGCGTGTCGCAGCCGTTGCGGTCGGCGTCGAACCACGACTGACCGAACGCGTCCCGCGAATAGCCGGTCTTGGGGGCGCGGCCCTTCACCGTCAGCCATGCGACAGCAGCCAGCGCGGTGCCCTTGCTCGCAGTCTCGGGGCTGACCGTCGACGTCGTGGCCGAAGGTGTTGGGGTCGCGGGGGCGGTTGGCGACGTGCTCGGTGACGGCGTCGTGTGTGGTGTCGAGGGTGTCGACGCGGCGGGTGCGGCGACCGGGGTGTCCTCTGGCGGGTCGGCGATCGCACCGCCGACCATGAACAGCCCAAAGGCGGCCCCCAAGGCAATGCCTCCCGCTGCCCGCCCGCGCAGGCGTGCCCAGCCGACGCGGCCGCGGATGAGGGCGACGACCGCGACGACAAGGACATACGTCCCAGACAGGATGAGGAAGCCGCTGGCTCCGTCGCTGGCAGCACCCAGGAGGGCGACGAGAACCAGCCCACCCCAGCCGAACCAGGTCGCGAGGCGCGGGCGGGCCTTGGCCACTGCCTGCGCCGCCGACCCACCGCCGGCAGCGGTGTTCGACTCTTCCGAAACTGCCGCCACTGCGGTTGACGGCGCGAAGTGCTCGGTCCACCGAACCCCGTCCCAGTAGCGCGTGCCCTCGTCAGTGGGGTACCAGCCAGCAGGAGCGTTCATGTTCGGTCTTCACAGCCCAACGTCGGCAGGGGTCCAGGTGGCTCGGACGCTACCGAGGGCCGTCACGCCACGAGGCGCAATCGGGGCGAGTGTGCTCGATCCGACACGTCACCCAGAACAGCTCGGAGCCGAACCCGCCATGCGTCGAACCCGCCATGCGTCGAACCCGCCATCACTAGGTGGCAACCGTCAGCCCAGCACGTGGCGCTGTGACGCAGGGTCGCCAGTGTTCAGAGGTGCACGGGTTCGCGTCGGGGCGGCCATGGCTCGGCAGGCACGTGATGGCGTTGTGGCACGCTCATCGTGTGTCTCCCAACGAGGTCCGCCTGCGGGCCCGCACGGCCGACGACATCCCCGTCCTCGCGGCCTCACTGCTCGAACAACAGGCGGAGTCGCGCTATCCCTTCCGAGACCCGTTGCCTGTCCCCATCGAGGAGTTCCTCCACACGGACGACGCCCTGGGTGCCTGGGTGGCCGACGTAGATGGAGTACCCGTTGGCCACGTATGCCGCGTCGGTCCGGCCCACGGGTTCCCCGGTGCCGACGACCTCAACGCGGTGTGCGCCGCAGCGTACGGCTGCAGCCCGGGGGACCTGACCTGGGTCAGCGCGCTGTTCGTGGCAAGGGGAGCCCGCGGACGCGGTCTCGGTCGCCGGCTCCTGGAGTGCGTCGTGATCGACGCCCGCCGGAACGGTCAGCACCCGTGCTTGGAGGTGCTCCCGGTTCATCCGGCCGCCATGAACCTGTACCTGTCGACCGGCTGGCGGACCGTGCACCAGCTTCGGCCTGGCTGGCTGACCAGCGAGGTCGGTGAGCACGGACCGGATGTGAACGTGATGGTCCTCGTCGATCGCCAGGGGTGAACGCGATCGGGTCATCCGGGCCGGTAGCCACGCGGCGGAGTGGGCCGGTCCGGTGTAGTCCGCGGCTTCCTGTCCCGCGGTGAGCGTCGCGTTCGAGGCCGCCGCTTGACGGCAGATCGCTGAGGGGTCGTCATGGAGGTCGTTCCAGTTTCAGGATAGGGCGTGGGTGGGGGCTTGCGGCAAGGCCCGGTCGGAGCGGCAAACTGGCGCGTCCATCTCGTAGGAGCTAGCGTGGCGCAACCGCTCGATGACGGCCCGTTCTTCCACGGCACGATCGCGGACCTGGGTGTTGGTGAGTTGCTCACGGCCGGACACCGGTCGAACTACCGTCCCGAGATCGTGATGAACCACGTGTACTTCACCGCACTGATCGACGGCGCGGGACTGGCCGCCGAGATCGCCGCCGAACTCGCAGGGGGCCCACGGCGACCGAGGGTTTACGCGGTAGAGCCGACCGGGGCGTTCGAGAACGACCCCAACGTGACGGACAAGAAGTTCCCCGGGAACCCAACGCGGTCCTACCGCAGCAGCGCCCCGCTGCGGATTCTGGACGAGATCACC
>CAYYCE010000355.1:0-3997 GCA_964469635.1 uncultured Kineosporiaceae bacterium | reverse complement strand
CCATCACGAAGGCGCCCCGCGAGGCCCGCACGTCGCCGATGTAGACGGCCCGCGGGGCGACCTCGGGCTCACTCGGGGCGGGCAGCATGCCGCGATCGGCGAGGTTGCGCAGCACCACCCGGCGACGCGCGATCGCCGGCGGCACGTGGGCGTCGGCGACCACCGTCAGATCGGCCCGGCGGGCGGCCTGCTGGGCCAGGGCGACCAGTGCGGCGGCGACCCGGCCGATCGGGCCGTCAGCCCAGGCCCGGTCCCGCAGCAGGGCGGCGTAGTCCTCGTGGACGTCGACGACCAGGGCCCGGCGACGCAACCGGGCGACGGGCAGGGCGGCCACGGCGCCGTCGGGGTCGAGGGTCATCAGCACGCGGCCGCGGGCCCGCCAGGGCTGGGCGGCGGCCAGCCGGGCCCGGCCGAGCGGGCCGGGGCGCGGCCGGGCGAACACGTCGGCACCGTCGGGACCTGATGCGACCTCCCCCAGCCCGCGCACCTCGACGCGCAGTCCCGCCCGCCGCAACGCGGCCGCCTCCCGGTGCAGCCGGGCGTCGGCGACGTCGTGGCCGCTGGTCAGGATCGAGACGTCCACCTGGTTCACCGGGGAGGCCGCTACAGGTCCTCGAGGCTCACCGAGCCCTCGCCGATCTGGAGGAACTCGGTGTAGGCGTCGACCACGTCCTTCGGCGGACCCTGCAGCATGAGCTTGCCCTTGTGCAGCCAGATCGCGTCGTTGCACAGGTCGATGACACTGCTGAGGGCGTGGCTGACCAGGAACATCGCTCGCGAGCTCTGCATCAGCTCGCTCATCTTGTCGGCCGCCTTCTTCTTGAACGCGGCGTCCCCGGCGGACAGCGCCTCGTCGATCATGAGGATGTCCGGCTTCATGTGCACGGCCACCGCGAACGCCAGCCGGCTGAACATGCCCGAGGAGTAGGTGCGCATCGGGGCGTCCATGAAGTCGCCGATGTCGGCGAAGGCGGCGACCTCGTCGGCCCGCTCCTCGACCTCGCGCCGGGTCAGCCCGGAGGCCAGACCGCCGAGAATGACGTTCTCACGTCCCGAGAGCTGCCCGTTGAAGCCGACCCCGAGCGCCAGCAGGGTGCTCACCCGGCCGTTGACCTCGATCCGACCCGAGGTCGGCGGCAGGATCCCGGCGAGGGCCCGCATCAGCGTGGACTTGCCGGCCCCGTTGGCGCCGATGATGCCGAGCGAGGTGCCGACCGGAACGTCGAAGCTGACGTTCTTGACGGCCTCGATCTCCCTGATGGCGCGTTGACCGCGCCCCAGCCGCACGATGGCGTTCCTGAAGGTGGGGACCCGTTCGAACGTCGTCCGGTAGGTGATGGAGACGTCCTGGACGCTGACGGCGATCTCCTTGCTCCGGGACCTCGCGGGGGCCCGGGTCGCGCCGTTCGTCGCCGCGGGGGTGGCCACCCGGTCAGATGCGGACAGCGAAATCACGCTCCCTGGACATCAGGTACCCGAAGCCGAACACCGCCGCGACGACCGACCACGCCAGGGACGCGAGCCAGACGTGCCAATGGGGCACCTCCGAGCGCACCAGCAGGTCGGTGAAGCCGCCGAGCAGGCTGTAGAGGGGGTTCAGGTAGAGGAGGTGGCTCAACGTGGAGCCGGCGTGTGTGCGGAGCTGTTCGACCGTGAAGATCACCGGCGAGAGGTACAGCCAGATCCGGATGAAGTACGGCAGGAAGCTCGAGGTGTCCCGGAAGTAGACCTGCACGGTCGCGAAGATCGCCGCCAGACCCGCCGAGAACACCACGATCATCACCAGGAACGCCACGGACAGCAGGGTCTTCCAGGTGAACTGGTGGCTCGGCGACAGCACGTAGAACACGGCGAACACCGGCAGCGTCGGCAGGTAGCGGAAGAACGCCGTCCGCACCGCCGACAGCGGCAGCAGCAGGCGGGGGAAGGCGGTGTTCATGAGCAGCCGGCCGCCGCCGACCACCGATCCGGCCCCCGAGGCCATCGACCCGCTGATGAAGTAGAAGGTGAACAGGCCCGCGGTCAGGTGGGCGAAGAAGTCCATGCCCTGCTGCTTGCCGGACAGCACGTTCACCAGGAGCATGTACACCCCCGCCAGCAGCAGCGGGTTGAGCACCAGCCAGACCTGGCCGAACACGGTCTGGGTGTTGGCGGCGCGGATGCTGGCGCGGGACATCTCGGCGGCGAACTCGCGGCGCGCCCACAACTCGCGGAAGTACGGCGCGAGTCGCGGCAGTCCGGCCCGGTGCGGCTCGTAGACCTGTCGCGTGCGGGTGAACTCCGAGGCCTCGGCCGCAGCGCTGGACGACGTCATCGCGGATCCTCCCCGACGGTCTCGGTGTGCTGTGGCCCGGTGCGTGGCCCGGTCTGGGGTCCGGCTGGCCAGCGACCAGGGTAATCCACCGCCGGGCCAGGTTCGTCATCGACGGCGACACCGGCCCGCTGCCCGCCCAGGGTGGCGTAGAGACGCCGCAACACCTCGGCGTCGCGGTCCCACGACAGCTCCGCCCCGGCGGCCCGGACGGCGCTGCGCAGCGCCGTGTATCGGGCCACCGCCCGGCGCACCGCCTCCCGCAGCCCCTCGACGTCCCCCGGTCGGTACAGCTCGCCCACGTCGTGGCCGCGCACCAGGCGAGCCAGCTCGCCGACGTCGGTGGCCACCACGGGCACCCCCACCCGCACGGCGTGGAACAGTTTGTTCGGCATCGCCAACCGATGGTTGGCCCACCGGTCCGAGTGGGTCACCAGGGCCAGCCCGGCGTCGGCCAGGACGTCATCCACCGCGTCGACGTCGCGGGCCGGGGCCACCGTGGCGCGCCCGGCGTCGAAGCCGGCCAGCCAGGTCTCGTCGGCCGGTCCGATCAGGGTGATGGGCAGGTCGAGGCCGCGGCTGGCGGCGGCGATGGTCTCCAGCTCGCGGTACGGCGCCAGCCGACCGGCGTAGACCGCCCCCGACGGCGAGTCCAGGGTGCAGGCCCGCTCGGGCGGCAGCAGCGGGAAGGTGTTGCGGACGACGTGCACGTGTCGCCAGCCGTAGGCCCGACGCAGGGCCTCGGCGACGCCGTCGCCCACCGTGATAACCGCGGCCGCCCGGGAGCCGATCTCGGCCTCGACCGCCCGCTCGCGCCGGGCCTGCAGTGGGGTGGGCCGACCGATGCGCGGGCGACCGGACCACAGCTCGTGGCTGTCGTAGAGCAGCGGGACGCCGGCGGCCCGCGCCAGGACGTCGCCGACCTCCAGGGCCGTGAAGTCGTGGGCGTGGACGATGTCGTACTCGCGGCCGCGGGCCTCGCGCTCCACCCCGGCGGCCCATCGCGCGAACGCCTGGTTGCGGTGCGTCGGCAGCAGCAGCCACCGGGCGGCGCGCACGTGCGGCGGCAGCCGACGGCGGGCCAGCGACGGCGCGCCGTCCGCGCGGAACACCGAGGAGGCCCCGGCCGAGGAGGCGGTGACGCCGTCCGGCGGCCGCCAGCCCGGCGGCACCTGCTTGCCGACGACGTGGACGGCGTGCCCGGCCTCGGCCAGCGTGACCGCCTCACGCAGTACCCGGGTGTCGGAGGCCAGCGAGGTGGCCACCAGCATCAGGATGCGCACGGTCGATCCCTGCTGAGACTCACCGCGGTCGGCGGGCGAGCGAGCGAGGGCTGGTCAGGAACCCCACGCCCCAACACAGGTGCATGGTCGCGTAGGCCACCGGAAGCATCGCCACCGCCCGGGGCGGCATGCCGCGCGCGGTGAGCGCGGTCGCGCCGAGCAGGGCGAGCAGGTAACCGCCGGGCACGGCCAGGGCCCACGGCGCGATCGGAGCGGCGAGCAGGGCGAGGGCGCAGCCGGTCACCACGGCCGGGGGGGCCAGGTAGCGGGGACTGGCCGTTCCGGAGTGCTGGCGCATCACCACCCGGCGCCAGCGGCCGTAGTGGAAGTACTGCCGAGCGAGTGCCTTCAGACTGGCCCGGGGGCGGTAGGTCACCGACAGCTCGGGGGTGAACCAGACCAG
>CAYYCE010000354.1:2222-4016 GCA_964469635.1 uncultured Kineosporiaceae bacterium | reverse complement strand
GGCGACTCAAGCCCAAAGCTCCAGGGTTCGATGTCAGCCCCGGCATCCGATACGGTGACACGGCGACAGCGCACCACCGACCGAGTCTCTCCCGCGAGGTGACCACATGGCTCTGACCCCCGAGGACGTTGTCAACAAGAGATTCCAAGCGACCAAGTTCCGCGAGGGCTACGACCAGGACGAGGTCGACGATTTCCTCGACGAGGTCGTGAACGAGCTCCGGCGCCTGAACGAGGAGAACGAGGACCTCCGCAACAAACTCGGCGCCTGCGAGCGCCGGGTGAGCGAGCTGTCCCGGGCCTCGGTCGCACGCGAGGCCGCTCCCGAGCCGGAGGCACCGCCGACGGTCGCCGCGGTCATGCCGCCGCCGCCCGCCCCGGCCCCCGCTCCGGTGCCCCAGCCGGTGATGTCGCCCGAGCCGATGCGGCCGGCCGCTCAGCTCGAGGCCGTCGCGACCCAGGGTGGGCAGGGCCCGGAGGCCGCCGCCGGAATGCTGGCGCTGGCTCAGAAGCTGCACGACGAGTACGTGCGCAACGGCGAGCAGCAGCGGGACCGGATCGTCAACGAGGCCCGGGAGCACGCCCAGCGTCTGGTCCGCGAGGCCGAGGAGAAGCAGCGCCAGACCCTCGGGTCGCTGGAGCAGGAGCGGTCGCTGCTCGAGCGCAAGATCGACGAACTGCGGGCCTTCGAGCGTGAGTACCGCAGCCGACTGAAGTCCTACCTCGAGGGGCAGCTGCGCGACCTGGAGGCCAAGGCGGCCGTCGTGCCCAACCGCGGTCAGCAGGCTGCGCTGGCCCCGAGCGGCAACAACGGGGGCGCGGCCTCCTACAACGGGCCGCTGCCCAGCCGGGGCACCTACAGTGAGCCCACTCCGGAGCCGGCGCAGAGTTTCCCCTTCGGCGACCGGGGCTGATCCCGGCCGATACCGTCTTTCGTCGCCACGGCGGCCGAGTGACCCGCGCGGGAGCGGGCCGCTCGGTCGCCGTGGCGCGTTTGCCGTGGGCTCGTCCATGCGTCTGGTGATCAGGGTGCGGCCGGGGGCCTCGCGACAGTCGGTCGGCGGGCTGCGCGACGGGGCGCTGCTGGTGTCCGTGACGGCCCGGGCCGTGGACGGCCGGGCGACGGAGGCTGCGGTGTCCGCCGTCGCCCGCGCCTTCGGCCTGAGGGTCCGGGACGTGACTCTGGTCTCCGGAGCACGGAGCCGCACGAAGACCCTCGAACTCGATGGGGACGAGGCCGAGTTGGTTCGGAGATGTCGTGAACTGCAGGGATCGGACTGATCCTGGAGCCGGTCGGATCACCGGTCGACGGCCTGGCGCATGATCGATTCCCAAGAGCAGGTGGCGTGGTGCGTTGAGCGGCGTGTTCGTGGCATCTATCCTTCCGGGACCATCGGTACCCGATCAGGGTCGAGGAGGCGGCGATGGCGGAGCGCAAGACGTTGGCCGGGGCGGCGCGCCGCGCGGTGTCGGCCGCCCGGTCGTCGGTGTCGGCGGCCAAGCGCACGGCGCAGTCCACCGCCAAGCGGCCCGCGGCCACGGCGGCTGCGGCCAAGGGCCCGGCGAAGGCCCCGGCGAAGAAGGCCTCCACCGTGGCGAAGAAGACACCCGCCGCCGCGAAGAAGGCGGCCGGGAAGACCGTCAAGAAGACGGCCACGGCCGCCGCACCGAAGGCCGCCGCCAAGGCGCCCGCGAAGAGGACGGCCGCCGCCAAGGCCTCGGCGGCCAAGAAGGTCGCGGCGGCCAAGAAGGTCACGACGGCCAAGAAGGCTCCGGCGAAGCGGACCCCTGCCGC
>CAYYCE010000354.1:0-2122 GCA_964469635.1 uncultured Kineosporiaceae bacterium | reverse complement strand
CGGCCAAGAAGGTCACGACGGCCAAGAAGGCTCCGGCGAAGCGGACCCCTGCCGCGAGGAGTGCCGCCGCCAGGCCCCCTGCCCCGAAGGCGGCGACGAAGGCGCGCGGGCGGGCCGCCGCGAACAAGACCGTGCGATCGGCCGCGAAGCGTTTGGCTGTTCTGGAGGACGAGACTCCGTGGACGGCCGCCGAACTGGCCGGCGTCCGGGGGGATCTCGAGGACGAGATCGCGCGGCTGAACGGGGAACTCGACACCATCGAGGTCGGCATCGCGGACGTGCTGCGCGACAGTGGCGGCGGGTCGGGTGACGACCAGGCCGACTCCGGATCCAAGGCGTTCGAGCGGGAGCAGGGGATGACCCTGCTGGCCAACACCCGCGACCTGCTCTTCCAGACACAACACGCGCTGACCCGGATCGACGACGGGAGCTACGGCGTGTGCGAGTCCTGCGGCAGGGCGGTCGGCAAGCTGCGGCTGCAGGCTTTCCCGCGGGCCACGTTGTGCATGGCCTGCAAGCAGTTGCAGGAACGGCGCTGAGTCGAGCGCCGCATCGGCGGGACCGGCGCGGGCGTGGCAGGCTTGGCCCACCATGGATCGTCGTCGTCTCGTCCCCGTGCTCGCCGCGACCGCGGCGCTCGTCCTGACCACCGATCAGGTCACCAAGGCGCTCGTCGTCGCCAAGCTCACTCCGAACACTCCGGTCAGCCTGATCGACGGGTGGCTGAGGCTGCGTCTGGTGCGCAATCCCGGTGCCGCGTTCTCGCTGCTCACCGGGACCACCTGGCTGTTCACGGTGATCGCCGTCCTGGTGGCCGTGGTGATCGTGCGCACCGCCTCCCGGATCGGCAGCCTGGCCTGGGCGCTCGCCCTCGGCCTGATCTTCGGTGGTCTCCTCGGCAACCTGGTGGATCGGTTGGCCCGCGCCCCGGGCTTCGGCCGTGGCCACGTCGTGGACTTCATCGAGTACCAGAGGTTTCCCTTCATGGACTTCCCCGTGTTCAACGTCGCCGACTCGGCGATCGTGACCGGGGCGTGTCTCATCGCCCTGCTCGGGGTGCTGAACATCCCGCTGGAGGGCCGCCGGTCGGCCGATACCGAGGAGTCCGCGGCGTCGTGACGGAACGGCGTTCGCTTCCGGTGCCGGACGGTTTGTCAGGGGAACGCGTCGACAGCGCCCTGGCTCGGCTCCTGGGGCTGTCCCGGACGGCGGCGGCGGATCTCGCGGTCGCCGGCGCCGTCCGGGTGGACGGGCGGGTCGTCGGCAAGTCGGACCGCCTGGCCGCCGACGCCTGGCTGGAGGTGGAGCTGCCCGAGCCGCGGTCGGCGCCGGCCGCGGTGGTCGCGGAGCCGGTCGAGGGGCTGCGCATCGTCCACGACGACGAGGACATCGTCGTGGTCGACAAGCCTGTGGGGGTGGCCGCCCACCCGAGTCCCGGCTGGGCGGGACCGACGGTGGTGGGGGCGCTCGCGGCCGCAGGCTACCGGATCGCCACCTCGGGAGCCGCGGAACGTCAGGGCGTGGTGCATCGGCTGGATGTCGGAACCAGCGGGTTGATGGTGGTGGCGAAGAGCGAGGCGGCGTACAGCGCGCTCAAGCACGCCTTCCGGGAACGGACCGTCGACAAGGTCTACCACGCCGTCGTCCAGGGACACCCGGATCCGTTGTCGGGGACGATCGACGCGCCGATCGGCCGTCACCCCACCCAGGACCACCGCTGGGCGGTGGTCGCCGGAGGCCGACCGAGCATCACCCACTACGAGGTGATCGAGGCCTTTCGGGCGGCGTCCCTGACCGAGATCCACCTGGAGACCGGCCGCACCCATCAGATCCGGGTGCACTTCGCGGCGCTGCGGCACCCCTGTGCGGGGGACCTGACGTATGGGGCCGATCCCGTGCTGGCCCACCGGCTGGGGTTGGAACGACAGTGGCTGCACGCCGTCCGGCTTGGATTCGATCACCCCGGCACGGGGGAGTGGGTCACGTTCGAGAGCGCCCACCCGGACGATCTCGCCCGAGCGCTGGAGATCCTGCAGCGCACCACCTGAGCCGTGGCGGCCCCGCGCGGGCGCCCGAGCTATCCGTAGGGCGTCGAGCCGGAGTTCTGCCGGCTGAGGAAGAA
>CAYYCE010000353.1:0-4017 GCA_964469635.1 uncultured Kineosporiaceae bacterium | reverse complement strand
GCTGGTCCGGGGGACCAACGTGATCGCCGTCGAGGTGCACAACTACTACCCCGGCAACAACGACCTCAGCTTCGACGCGTCCCTCTCCTGATCCCGGACCCCACGCGAGCGGGCCCGGGTCAGCGCAGGGACTCCAGGTAACGCAGCAGCAACCGGGCGCCGAACCCGGTGGCGCCCTTGGCGACCTCGTGCTCGTCCTTGTCGGCTCGGCCCACCCCGGCGATGTCCAGATGGGCCCAGCGCCGCCGGCCGGCGAACTCCTGCAGGAACAGCGCCGCGGTGATCGAGCCGCCGCCGATCGAGGGATCGGCCGGGATGTGGCGCAGATCGGCCACGTCCGACCGGATGGCCGGGGCGTAGTCGGCCACCAACGGCATCCGCCACACCTGCTCGCCGCCGAGGGCGGCGGCCGACTGCAGGGCGCGCGCCAGCGCGTCGTCGGCCGTGTAGAGCGCGGCGTGTCGCCGGCCCAGCCCCAGGGTGGCCGCGCCCGTGAGGGTGGCGACGTCGATCAGCACCTCGGGGTCGAGCACGGCGTCCGCGTAGGCCATGGCGTCGGCCAGCACCATCCGGCCCTCGGCGTCGGTGTTGGCGATCTCGACGGTGCGCCCGCCGAAGCACCGCACCACATCGCCCGGACGGTAAGCACCGGCACCGATGGCGTTCTCGGCCAACGGCATCAGGCCGACGACCCTGCGCCGGACGCCGGCGTCCCGGCAGGCCGAGAGTACCGCGAGCACCACGGCCGACCCGGACATGTCGGTCTTCATCGGCACCATCGCCTCGCGCGGTTTCAGCGATATCCCGCCGGTGTCGAAGGTGATGCCCTTGCCCACGAGCACGATCGGCGGCCGAGTGGAATCGGCGTCCGCATCGCCGTCCGGGGTGTGCTCCAGGCCGACCAGCGCCGGGGGCGTCGCCGATCCGCCGCCGACCGCGAGCAGGGCGCCGAAACCGTCACGGGCCAGCCGGTCGGCGTCCCAGACCTCGATCCCCAGGCCGGCGGCCTCGGCCGCCTCGCGGGCCTGCTGCACCATCCAGCCGGGGTTCTTGGTCGAGGACGGCGTGACCGCCAGGATCCGCGCGCGCACCGTGGCCGCGGCGTGCCGCTCCCCCGCCGCCACGGCGTCGGCGTTCACCCTGCCGAGGGGGATCACCTCGGCGACGGCACGCTCCCCCTCGCGGTTCTTGATCCCGGTCGCCGGGGCGCTGTAGCCCCCCAGGAGCAGACCCTCGACCGCGGCCCGGGTCTGCTCCCGGGACCGGCCGGAGAGCAGGGACGTCGCCAGCGTGGCGCGGCCCCGGACGGCGCGCCCGAGTGCGGCCCCGGCCCGGCGCAGGTCCGTCGCGGCGGCGGAGCCCACTCCGACCAGCAGCCAGCGGGCCGGCAGCGGGTCCGCCTCGAGGGCGGGCGGCGTCACCGGGACCCGGATCACCTCGCCGACCCGGCCGCGGGCCCTCTCGGCGCTCAGCACCGCATCGAGGTCCACCCCGTACCGGGCGGCGGCGGCACGGCTCGCGCCGTCCGGGACGGGCTGTCTCGCCCCGTTGCCCGGCGACTGCGTGGACACGGTCGTGGCCACCACCTCCACCCCGGGCTCGAGGTCGTCGAGGCCGCCGACCGGGATCGCCCTGACCGACGACGGCCGGAACGACGACCCGGGGGCCGAGGCGCCGGCCTCGGGCGGCCGGGGGCTCGATCTGCGTCGCTTCGATGTCCGCCGGGCGGGTGTCTGCCGAGTCGTCACAACGCCAACCTAGGTCGCTTCGCGGTGGTTCGGGGCCCGACACAGTGCTGGACCCCGGCCGGTCGGCCCGGGGTCCAGCACTGGGAGATGGGCGAGAGACCGCCCCCGCCGTTCAGGCGAGGACCGCCTTCAAGGCATCGCCGAGGTCGTCCGCCTCGTCCGGGGTCAGCTCGACCACCAGCCGTCCGCCGCCCTGCAGAGGAACGCGCATCACGATTCCGCGCCCCTCCTTGGTCACCTCGAGCGGGCCGTCGCCGGTCCTCGGCTTCATCGCCGCCATGCGGCACCCCTTTCGTCTGTAGCGCCCACGCGGTGTCACCTCCGCGCAGGTCCAGTTGCAGCATTATCCCTTGTCGAGCACTCGCATGCGAAACCGTGGACGACACAAGGTCACCAAACGCACGCCTCGTGCCGCTCACGGTGATCTTTCGTATCTGTCGGGTGACCGACGCGTCACCGGGCCCAGCAGTCCGCCAGGTGATCGTTGACCAGACCGCAGGCCTGCATGGTCGCGTAGGCGGTCCTCGGCCCCACGAAGACCACCCCATGACGCTTGAGTTCCCTGGCCAGCGCCCGGGACTCGGCGGTGGCCGCCGGGATCTGCGCCAGTGCGGCCGGGGCCGGTCCCGGCTCCGGGGCGAAGGACCACACCAACGCATCCAACCCGCCGGCCGCCGACTCACGCATCCGCAGCACCGCCGCCGCGTTCGCGATCGCGGCGTCCACCTTGGCCCGGTTGCGCACGATCGTCGCATCGGCGAGCAGCCGCCCCCGGTCGGCCTCGGTGAAGCCGGCGACGATCTCCGGATCGAAGTCGGCGAAGGCCCGGCGGAACGCCTCCCGCTTGCGCAGGATCGTCAGCCACGACAACCCGGACTGGAACGCCTCCAGCGTCAGCCGCTCGAACAGGGCCCGCTCACCGTGGACCGGACGGCCCCACTCGCCGTCGTGATAGGCGAGGTACTCCGGCGGCCGGGCGCCCCAACGGCACCGGGCCCACCCGTCCTCACCGAACGCCAGATCCTCCGGGTCCTCGCTCACGACGCCTCAGCCCTCCCCCGGGGTTGTCGGGTTCCCTCGAGCACCGGCCTCGATGTCACGGGCCATGCGGGCCAGGACGAGATTCAACCCGGCACCCGCGGCCCGGTCCACCGACCGGTTCACGACACCCCGCACCCCTGGTCCGACACCCGCGGCGAGTCGACGTCGCAGCGGGCGCAGCGGCACCGGCTCCACGTCCTCGGACCAGGTCACGCGGCTGCGACCGCCGGGTTCGGCCGCGACCTCGAACCAGGCCCGTCCGCCCAGGAGGCGGCCCAGCTTGACCACGGTGCACCGGCCGCGCGCGGTGGCGCCCGGCTCGCGCCACTCGACGACCTCCATGACGTCGTCGAAGCCGATCCGGCCCGCCGGCCCCGGCAGTGCCGTCCGACCGACGAACCGGACGCCGACGCCCCGCGCCTCGGGGGTGAGCACCCTGACCGTCGTCAGCGGCACCCAGTCGCCATGCCGCGGCCAGTCGACGACGATCGGCCACACCGTCTCCACGGGGGCCCGGACCACGACGGAGCGACTGATCAGCGACATCGTCGAGCCCTCCGCGCGGGCACTCAGCCCTGGGCCTGCGGCCCGTCGACCGGGTCGGGCGGCGACAGGTCGACGAGACCGGTCGAGGAGCCCGCCGCCTGCCGCAACCGGGAGATCTCGGCGTCACGCCGCGCCAGTTCGCCCGCCATCCGGTCCAGCGCGGCGTCGACCTGGTCCATGCGGTAGCCCCGCAGGGCCGGGGTGAACCGCACCCGATCCAGGTCCTCCGGGCTCAGCGTGCCCTCCGGCAGCCCCGTGGGCGGTACCGAGGAGGTGGGGGGTTCCAGACCGCCGCCGATCCATCCCAGCGCGACGGCCGCGACGAGGCCGAGCACCACGACGGTGAGGAGAGTGAAGAGGTATCCCACAGGGCGATGTTCCCATGTCGGACTCAGTCGAGGTCCTCGGCGAACCGGCGGACGACGTCGATCGCCTGCTCGACGTCGTCGGTCACCGTGAGCAGGTCGACGTCCGCCGCGTCGATCATCCCGTGCGGCAGCGCCGAGGAGCGGATCCAGTCGATCAACCCACCCCAGTAGTCGCTGCCCAACAGCACGATCGGGAAGGGCCCATCGCCTTTCGGCTTGCGGATACCAATCGGCGCGTAGAGGCCGTCCCAAGTCTCGACATAGGCAAACATCGCCGGGGCGTCGTCGATATTTTCGCTGATGACGACATTGCA
>CAYYCE010000352.1:0-4029 GCA_964469635.1 uncultured Kineosporiaceae bacterium | reverse complement strand
CCGGCACCTGGTCTGTTCCTGCCCGATGCCCGAGGCCTATCAGGCGGACCCGGGGCGGGCGTGACCGCTCGCCGGTCGCCTCGGCGGGGGCCGGGTGAACGGCGGATGAATGCTCGCGCGTGGGATCCCACCCGCGGCGGGCCGCGGGGGGAGGATGGGGCTGCGCCGGGGGGCCGCGGTGCGCCCGGAGTCCAGTAGAACAGGCCTAGGAGTGCCGAATGCCCGATGCCACCCCGGGGAGTTCCCGGGTCGATCCCGGACCCCGGTCCACGACCCCGATCCGGTTGGCGGTGCTCACCAGCGGCGGCGATGCCCAGGGGATGAACGCGGCCCTGCGGGCCGTCGTCCGCACGGCCCTGTCCCGCGGCGCCCGACCGTTCGCGGTCTACGAGGGACTGCAGGGCCTGGTCGACGGCGGTCCCCGGATCCGCCCGATGGCCTGGGAGGACGTCGGCAGCATCCTGCACCGCGGCGGAACCGTCATCGGCACGGCGCGCTCACGCGACTTCCGCACCCGCGAGGGCCGGCGGACGGCGGCGCGCAACCTCGTCGGGCTGGGCATCGACCGGCTGGTCGTCATCGGCGGGGACGGCAGTCTGACGGGGGCGGCGGAGTTCCACCGGGAGTGGCCGTCGCTGCTGGCCGAACTGGTCGAGGCCGGCGAACTGGACGCCGGGACCGCCACCCGGCACCCGCAGTTGATGGTCGCCGGGATGGTCGGTTCGATCGACAACGACCTGGTGGGATTCGACATGACCATCGGGACCGACTCGGCGCTGCACCGGATCGCCGACGCCGTGGATGCCCTCACCTCCACCGCGGCCAGCCACCAGCGCAGCTTCGTGGTCGAGGTGATGGGTCGGCACTGCGGCTACCTGCCGTTGATGGCGGCCATCGCCGGCGGCTGCGACGCCGTGTTCGTGCCCGAGGCCCCGCCCGGGCCGGGCTGGCAGGACCGGCTGTGCGAGAGCCTGAGGGCGGGCCGGGCCGCCGGTCGGCGCGACGGACTCGTCGTGGTCGCCGAGGGCGCGGTCGATTCCGAGGGCCGGCCGCTGCGGTCCGAGGACGTGATGGCGGTGATGGAGGAACGGCTGGGGGAGCACACCAAGGTCATCACCCTCGGCCACGTGCAGCGGGGCGGTACTCCCAGCGCCTTCGATCGCTGGATGAGCACCCTGCTCGGGCACGCCTGCGTGGTCGAGATCCTCACCGCGCCCCCCGGGGCGGCCCCCGTGGTCATCGGCCTGCAGAACGGTCGGGTCGCCCGCCGCCCGCTGCTCGAGGCGGTCGCCGCCACCAAGGAGCTCAACGCCCGGATGTCGGCGGGGCAGACCGAGGGCGCGGCGCAGGCCCGCGGCCGCGGTTTCGTCGCCGCGATGAGCACCCTCGCCGAGCTGACCACCCCGCCGTCCGCCGAACTGCCCGCGACGGCGAAACGGGTCGGCGTGGTCCACGTCGGGGGTCTGGCCCCCGGCATGAACAGCGGCGTCTACGCCGCCGTCCGGCTCGGCATCGCCCGTGGCATGCGCATGTTGGGGGTGAGCGGGGGCCTGCCGGGTCTGGCCGCCGGTCGGGTCCGCGAACTGGGCTGGGAGGAGGTCGACGGCTGGATCTCCGAGGGCGGCGCCATGCTGGGCACCCACCGGCACCAGGCCCGGGTCGAGGACCTCTACGCACTCAGCCGCGCCGTGGAGCAGGCCCGACTGGACGCCCTGCTGATCATCGGCGGCTACAACGCCTACCTGTCGGCCGCGGCGTTGGTCGCCCAGCAGTCGGGCTACCCCGCGCTGCGCCTGCCGATCGTGTGCGTGCCCGCCTCGATCGACAACAACCTGCCCGGCACGGACCACTCGATCGGCGCCGACACCGCGCTCGGGGTGGCGGTCGAGGCGCTGGACCGGATCAAGCAGTCGGCCGGTGCCCAGCAACGCTGCTTCATCGTCGAGGTGATGGGCCGTACCTGCGGCTACCTGACCGCCATGGCGGGCATCGCCGCCGGCGCCGAGCGGGTCTACCTGCATGAGACCGGCGTGGACCTGGCGCGGCTGCAGTCCGACCTGAAGGCCATGCGGGCAGCGTTCGAGGACGGCAGGCGGCTCTTCCTGGTGCTGCGCAACGAGGAGGTCAACCCCAACTACACCACCAACGTGCTCACCAAGGTGTTCGAGGAGGAGGGCCACGGGCTGTTCGACGTCCGGGCGTCGGTCCTCGGGCACGTGCAGCAGGGCGGGCAGCCCTCGCCGTTCGACCGGATCCTCGCGGTGCGGCTGGTGAGTCACGGGCTGGATCTGCTCACCGACCAGTTCGCCGACGCCACGGCGGAGGGGCTGTACCTGGGCACGGTGGAGGGGGAACTGCGTTCCGCCCCGGTCGCCGGGGTGCACGACCTGCTCGACGCGCAGGCGCGCCGGCCCGCCCGGCAGTGGTGGCTTGGCCACCTGTCCGTGTTGGCGGCGGTGGCCGATCCGCCGCGGGCG
The DNA here is from genome assembly GCA_964469635.1 of uncultured Kineosporiaceae bacterium. Classification (GTDB taxonomy): domain Bacteria; phylum Actinomycetota; class Actinomycetes; order Actinomycetales; family Kineosporiaceae; genus JADJPO01. Next base: position 1,552 of record CAYYCE010000352.1, on the reverse strand, counting down.
GGGTGATCACCCGGCGGCCCGCTACGACGCGAGCGTGAGAGTGGATCCGCGCGCCGACTTGGTGACCTCGAGCCGGGTTCCGATCCGCTGCCGCAGCTCGGCCAGGTGGGACACGACGCCCACCGCGCGCCCGCCGCTGCGCAGGCCGTCGAGGGTGTCCATCACCTCGTCGAGGGTGTCCTCGTCCAGGGAGCCGAACCCCTCGTCGATGAACAGGGTGTCCAGATGCACGCCGCCCGCCTCCTCGGCGACGACGTCCGCCAGACCGAGGGCCAGGGCCAGGGAGGTGTAGAACGCCTCGCCGCCGGACAGCGTGTCGGTGGCCCGGCGGGCGCCGGTCCAGGCGTCGACGACCTCGAGGGTCAAGCCGGCCCGGCCGCGGCCCCGCTCGGTGGTGTCGGTGTGCACCAGGGCGTAGCGGCCCGAGGACATCTGTGCGAGCCGCTCGGTGGCCGCGGCCGCCACCTGCTCCAGCCGGGCCGCCAGCACGAACGCCGACAGGGACATCCGCAGCGCGTTGTCGCCGCCGGTCCCCTCGGCGCAGCGGGTGAGGTCGTCGAGGGTGGCGAACCGCTCCCGCACCGGGGTGCCGGCGGCCAGGTGGGTGGCCAGCCGGGCCGCCAGCCGTTCCAGGTCGCCGTAGGCGTGGTCGCAGATCCCGGCCCGCTTGACGGCCTCCTGCTCGCGCAGCTTCGTCTGCTGCAGGTCGCCGGCCAGGGCCTTGAGCGCCTCGGCGTCCAGGACGGCGGCCGGCCCCTCGTGCAGCACGGTGAACCGCACGTCGGTGAGCTGCTCCTCGACGGACTCCAGTTCGACGCGGTGCTCGATCGTCTGCCGCTCCAGGCGGGCCACCGCGGCCGGTTCCAGGACGGCGGCCAGCGCCTGGTCGGCGTCGGCGAATCCCGCCGCCGTGGCGGCAGCCTCCGCCGCCCGGCCCACCTCGGCGAGGTGGGCCTCGGCCGCCTCGTGCTCCTGGCGTGCGGCGATGGCCGTCACCAGCGCGGTCTGCCGCGCCGCCAGCGTGGCCCGGCGGGTGGCGAGGTCCGGGTGTTCGCCCCGAGCCTCGACGAGTCGCTCGTCCAGTCCCCGGAGCCGGACGGCGACCGCTTCCGCCTGCCGCTGCAGATCCTGCACCCGATCGGCGTGCCGGTCCGACTCCCGGCGGGCGACCTCGAGGCGCTGCCCGGCCTCGGCCAGGTCCTCGGCGCACTGCGGCGCCCGGGCCGCGGCCGCCTCGGTCTCGGCCAGGCGCTCCCGGGCCAGCTGGAGCGCCGCCGCCGCGGCCTCGGCGGCGCGCTCCTCGGCGCGTTCGGTGGCCCCGGCGAGCTCCGCCGCGAGGGCGGCCCGCCGGCTGGCCAGCTCGCTCGCCCGCTCCCGGGCCCCCTCGGCCTCGTCGTGGGCCAGCCGCTCCTGGACGGCGTCGACCTGGTCGGGTGCCTGCCGCGCGGGGTCCGGGTGCTCGGCGGAACCGCAGACCCGGCAGGGCGTTCCGTCGACGAGGGTGGCGGCGAGTGCGGCGGCCAGACCCGCCAGCCGCCGCTCACGCACGTCA
>CAYYCE010000351.1:0-4049 GCA_964469635.1 uncultured Kineosporiaceae bacterium | reverse complement strand
TGGCCGTGCTGACCGGTGACTCGCTGCGGGCGGCGCGCCGGCAGGCCCGGGCGATCCCCGCTGCGGACGCCGACCCGCTGCCCGTGTGAGGTCGGGCGCCCACGCCCTGCCCGACTCGGTGAGCACCACCCGGTGAGGAGCACCGCCACGGCGGCGACTGCAGGTGTCCACGGTGCCGCAGGGTGCCCGCCCTCCTTCACCGTGGTGGTGCGGATGTCCGACCTGAGGATCACCGAGCTCTCCTGCCCGACCGGCCCGACCGGCCCGGCCTGCCCGGCCTGCCCAGCCAGCCCCGGTCGATCGCCGCGAGGTGGGCTCCGTAGACGGCCTCCGACTGCTCGCGGGCCGCCCCGAGGGCCCCGGCGATCTCCAGGGAGACCAGGCCGTGCACCCCGGCCCAGATCGACAGCGTGATCACGTCGACGCCGTCGTCCCGGTACAGCCCGGCGGCGACCAACCGCTCCACGACGGCCCGCAACGCGGCGATGCCCTCGTCGTCGGCCTGCGGCGGTGCCTCGCAGTCGGGCACGGCCTGACCGCCGAACATGACGGCGTACAGCGTGGGGTTGGTCAGCGCCCAGTCGCGGTAGGCGTGGCCCAGGGCCCGCAGATCGGCCCTCGGGTCGTCGGTGACGGCCACGGAGCGCTGCGCGGCGAGGAAACTCGCCTGGGCTGCGTCCACCACGGCGGCCACCAGCCCCGACTTGCCGCCGAACATGGCGTAGACGGCACTGGTCGAGGTGGCCTCGGCGGCCGCCAGGGGACGCAATGACAACGCGTCCGGCCCCGAGCGCGACAACACCTGCGCCGCCCCGGCGATCAGCCGCCCGCGCAGGTCGTCGTCGTACAGCTTCGGCCTGGCCACTTGACGATCCTATCGTAACACTGTTTCATAACACTGTTTCATAACAACGTTCGGAAACCATGAGGGGTGTCGACATGACCACGATCCACCCGGGGCGCTTCACCGCCCCCAGCGACCGAGAGATCACCGTGTTCCTGATCGGGATGCGGGTCAACAAGCTCCATCGCATCGACGCCTGGTGGCCGGTGGCCGCCGCGATGCCGAGGATGCTGCGTCACCTGCAGGCCCGCCCCGAGACCGGCCTGCTGGGTCACGAGTCCTGGTTCGGCCGGACGTCGATCATGCTGTCCTACTGGCGCGACGCGCAGAGCCTGCAGGCCTTCGCCTCCGACTCCGCCGCCCCGCACCTGGAGCCCTGGCGGCGGTTCATGCGCACCATCGGATCCTCCGGCCTGGTGGGCATCTGGCACGAGACCTACGTGGTACCCGCCGGTTCCCACGAGTCGGTCTACGCCAACATGCCGCGATTCGGGCTGGCCGGGGCCACCGAGCACGTCCCGATCGGGCGCGGCACCCACACCGCCCGGCAGCGGCTGCGGGCGGACGCGGTAGCGCCGACTCAGCGCGACGCGCCGAGCACGTCGGCCAGGTCGTAGCGCACCGGCCGCTCCACCTGCTCGTAGGTGCAACTCGCCGGGCGCCGATCGGGGCGCCAGCGGCGGAACTGCGCGGTATGGCGGAACCGGGCGCCCTCCATGTGCCCGAAGGCGACCTCCACCACGAGTTCGGGGCGCACCGGCTCCCACGACAGGTCCTTGCCCGCGCTCCAACGGCTCACCGCGCCGGGCAGCCTGCCCTCGGCGTGGGCCTGCGCGTCGGCCCAGGCCGCCCACGGATGACCGGCCGCCCCGGCCTCGCCGATCGTGATCCGGTACGGGGCCAGCTCCTCGACCAGCTCCGCCCGTCGCTTCATCGGGAAGGACGCCGAGACCCCCACGTGCTGAAGGGATCCCGCGTCGTCGTAGAGCCCCAACAGCAACGAGCCCACCACCGGACCCGACTTGTGCCAGCGGAACCCGGCCACCACGCAGTCGGCGGTCCGCTCGTGCTTGACCTTGAACATCACCCGCTTGTCCGGTCGGTACCCGCCGGCGAGCGGCTTGGCGATCACGCCGTCCAGCCCGGCCCCCTCGAAGACCTCGAACCAGCGTCGGGCCTCGGCCAGGTCGGCGGTGGCCGGCGTGAGGTGGATCGGCGTCGCCGGGTCCGAGGAGTCGTCGGCCAGGGCCTCGACCAGCGCGGCGCGGCGGGCCGAGAAGTCCTCGGCCATGAGGGAGCGGTCGCCCAGGGCGAGCAGGTCGAAGGCCACGAAGGACACCGGGATCTGCCCGGCGAGCAGGTTCACCCGGCTGGCCGCGGGGTGCAGCCGCAGCTGCAGCGCGTCGAAGTCGAGACGGTCGCCCGCCACGACCACGATCTCGCCGTCCAGCACGCACCGGGGTGGGGTGTGGGCCCGGATCGCCTCGACGAGCTCCGGGAAGTAGCGGGTCAGCGGGCGCTCGTTGCGCGAACCCAGCTCGACCTCGTCGCCGTCGCGGTACACGATGCTGCGGAAGCCGTCCCATTTCGGCTCGACGTGGCCCACGTCGGGGATCTCCTTGACCGCCTTGGCGAGCATGGGGGCGACGGGCGGCATCACGGGCAGGTCCATGCGCCACATCATGGCCCGTCGGCCGGGTGGTCGTCGCCGCCCAGCCGGTTCCGCCGCCGGCGGGCGGCTACGATCACCGCAGACCGGAAGGGGACACCGTGGCCGCACCCGCCGAGGAACTGGACGTCGACGGCGTCGCCGTTCGCCTGACCAGCCCGGACAAGGTCTACTTCCCCGCCCTCGGCGAGCTCGGCACCAAGCGCCGGCTGGTCGAGTACTACCGCGCCGTGGCGACCATGGCCGGCCGGCCGATCCTCACGGCGCTGAGGGAGCGGCCGACCCACCTGCAGCGGTTCCCCGACGGCATCGAGGGCGAGGAGGTCTACCAGAAACGCCTCCCCGCCAAGGGGGTCCCGGACCACATCGCCTCGTGCCGGGTCACCTTCCCCTCGGGCCGCCGCGCCGACGTCCTGCGGGTGACCAAACCGGCGGACGTCGTCTGGGCCGCCAACCTGGGCACCGTCACCTTCCATCCGTGGCACGTGCGCTGCGCGGACGTCGATCACCCCGACGAGCTGCGGATCGATCTCGACCCCCAACCGGGTGCCGGCTTCGCCCAGGTGCGCGCGGTGGCGCTCGACGTCGTCCGGCCGGTGCTCGACGAACTCGGGTACCGCGCGCTGCCCAAGACCAGCGGCGGGCGCGGCATCCACGTCTATCTGAGGATCGAGCCGCGGTGGACGTTCGTCGAGGTCCGCCGGGCCGCCATCGCCGCCGGGCGCGAGATCGAGCGCCGGGCGGCGGGGGCGGTGACCACCTCCTGGTGGAAGGAGGAGCGCGGCGAGGCGACGATCTTCGTCGACTACAACCAGAACGCCCGGGACCGCACGATCGCCTCGGCCTACTCCGCCCGCCGGACGCCGCGGGCGACCGTCTCGACCCCCCTGGGCTGGGACGAGCTCGCCGACGCCGAGCCCGACGACCTCACCATCGCCACGGTGCCGGGCCTGCTGGCCCGTCGGGGCGACCCCATGGCGGCGCTGGACGACGTCGCCCACTCCCTGGATCCCCTGCTGGAGCTGGCGGCCCGCGACGAGGCGAACGGGCTGGGCGACCTGCCGTACCCCCCGAACTACCCGAAGATGCCGGGTGAGCCCAAGCGGGTGCAGCCCAGCAAGTCACGACCCGACACCGTCGGTAACGCGCCCCCGGTCGGCCGGGGGCTGCCCGACCTCGGCTGAGGACCTGCCCGTGCCCCGCGGGGTTCAGCCCTTGTTGGCGCCCAGGGTGAGCCCGGCGACGAACTGCTTCTGCAACGCGAAGAAGATGAGCAGCGTGGGGATCGCCACGATGACCGACCCGGCGGCGACCAGGTTGAGATCGGTGAAGAACTGCCCCCGCAGGTTGTTCAGCGAACTGGTCACCGGGAACTTGCTGCCCGACTGGACCAGCACCGTCGCCCAGAAGAACTCGTTGTAGATCCAGGTGATCTCCAGGGTGGCGAGGGCGGCCAGCGGCGGGCGGCACAGCGGCATGGTGATCTGCCAGTACTGCCGCCACACGCTGGCGCCGTCCACCTGGGCCGCCTCGTAG